>JBBUCD010000044.1:0-5197 GCA_038057955.1 Patescibacteria group bacterium
GACAGCTTGATCATCTCTCGGACAACTGAACGGGTGTAGCGGGCAATGCCCGCTTGCTCATTAACTGCCCGAGAAAGGTCGACGGCAATCCTCATCGCGGCCTACACAGACTTGGCAAACAACGGGGCAATGTCGTCCTTCGTAATACCCTTGAGTGCATAGAGAACGCCACCGTAACTGAGTGCGCCAAGCCCAACCGCCAACAGGATATGCTCTCGAACGAGGTAGACAGGAATCGCCATCAGTGCACCGGCGAGCAGGGCCTTGCCTAAACGATCCAAGACTGGCTGTAATCCAAAGTGACGATGCACGAGCGACAGGCTGGTGATGAGCACGAGTACCTCGGTCAGCACTGTTGTTACCGAGGTACCGACATAGCTGTAGTTCGGAATCAGCAATAGGTTAGCGACGATATTGAAGATGGCGATGCCGAGGTACGGCCCGATCAGCTCGCGTTGGTAGCCGCCAGCGATCAACAGGTAGCCAACCGAGTGGTTCGCAAACAAAAATAAGCAGGTGACGATCAAGATCGATAGGGCAGTCGCCGCCGTAGCTGGCATGCCAAATACCAAGACAGTTGAAGCCACCACAAACTCATCAGTTGCCAAGACTGGGATGAGCGCTTGGGCAACCAAAATCGTCCCAATCACAACCGGCACAGCGGCAATCACCAAGACATCGAACGAGCGTTGGAAAATATGTACTAATCGCGGATCCTTGGTGGCCGCGTAGCGCGAATAGATCGGCATGACAGCTGACATGAAGTAGGCCGGCAAGGCTGCTGCCACCTCCATGATCTTGAACGAGGGGCCGTAGATACCAACGTCCACCGAACTCTTCATCAGCGAGAGGAGCACCGTATCGATCTTGAGGTACACAAAGCCGAGAATTGCTACCAAGCCGAAAGGCAAAGCCTCGACCAATATCCGTCGCCAGATAGCCAGATCGAACGAGACCCGAAATCGGACGTAGTGTTGCAGCAGCGCAAACTGCAACAAAAAACCGAGGACGTTCGCTACTAAATACCCAACAAAAACACCAACTAAGCCAGCATCCAACCGAATGGCCAAGGCAACACCCGCAATACTCGCCACGGTTCGAAGAATATCTCCGGCCGCTGCCTTATCAATCCGGTACCGACTCTGAAAAACTGCGGCGATGGTTGTCCCAATTTGCGGCCAGAACGAGGCGAGGCTGTAAATCCCAATGGCAACCTTCACCTCGTAGCTGTACGAGAGCAGCCAGACAATGGCGAATCCAACCAGAAAGAGCAGCAAGCTGAACAGGCTACGCAGTGTAATGACGTTATTGACCAAGACCGTTTCCTGCTTCGGTGACTGAGCAATTTCACGCACCAGAATCAAGAAGAATCCCATATCAGCAAAGATGCCAACCAGGCCAACGTAGGCAAAGACGGTGGTCAGCTCGCCAATCCCTGCCACACCAAGGTATTGGGCCACCATCTTGAGCAGGATCAAGCCGCCAATGGTTTGCAGTATCCGCGAAATAACTTGGATGATCGTGCTCGTAGCAACTTTTCGAGTAAGTGACATAGCTCTAGTATATACCGAAAAATGAAAACGCCGACCTCGATGGTCGGTATGGTGTTCCCGGTGGGAGTCGAACCCACACTCTTCGGCTCCGGAGGCCGACGCTTTATCCATTAAGCTACAGGAACGTAGACTCGCTGGCTGCGCCGTGAACCCGAACGCAGAATGGTAAGTCGGACTTCACAGTAGCTTGTCCGACAAAATTTCTTCTCTATATAAAATTTCGCGGAAGCGAAATCTGGTGCGCCTGGCAGGACTCGAACCTGCGACCTTTTGCTCCGCAAGCAAACGCTCTATCCTCTGAGCTACAGGCGCATATGTGAATTCTAACCTTCGACTTCGCTCAGGTCATTCGACTCTCTATGCTGGCCAGAGGCCATGAGCGAATGAAATGAGTCGAATGGCGGTGAGGGTGGGATTCGAACCCACGGAACCCTTACGGATTCAACGCATTAGCAGTGCGTTGCTTTCGGCCACTCAGCCACCTCACCGTATGCTAACAGGAGTGAAGTATACAGAAGCTCCCAACGCGAAGCAATTGAATACTACTTATTCCTCAATCTGTCCAAAATCACCAATGTCTCGTGGATGCCCACTATCTTTCAGTAAAAAGTATCTTGGTGGCTCAAAATGATTTTCTGCAGTATATGGCTCAGCAAACTTGTCTTTCACTAAATCAGACCGAACAAAAAAAGCGTTTGAGCCCAAAAAGTCACAGCCTACCAAGCAGTACCCTTTTGCTGTACCCAGCTTCTCCAATGCTGTAATGCTCGCTCCATAGTAGCTTGTTCCGCCCCAAACATGGGTCGGATTGTACCTCATCACCCAACTCACCGGTGGACGAAATACGGGATTATACTCAATCACCACCACTCTTGGCGTGTAATCAGAAATCGCTTCCCACACCCAGTAGTCATTACCATCAATGTCAATCGAGAGCAGATCAAGCTCTTTCGGTACCTTGCCGCTGCCAAACAGTTGCTGGATATTATCACGCGTGATCATCGCCTGCTGCACCGCCAATGTGTTGCGCGAGATATACGGAGCAAATTTTTGCTGTATAACTCCAACACCGCGTGCATCACCCTCAATCCACAAACCCTGCCAGCCCTGCATCAGTAAGTAGGCAGTATTGTTCCACAGTCCATTGGCCGCCCCAAATTCGACAAAGTACCTATTGGTCACGCCAATGCGTTTAAAAATCTCTTCGACAATGCCATCCTCGCCACTCTGGGAAAACGCCTGAAACTCATACTGATTCAATTTCTTTGGATCCTGGTATCTAGGATTTTGATATAAATGTGTACGAATGTAATCTTCGGCCATCAGCTCATTGAGTTTCTTAGCATGAAACTGCAACTCCTTGGTGCCAACAATCGACTTCAACTTGTATGACAGGGTGGTGAGTGCCGCTCTAAATCCCATCGTGCTCCTTCTAGTGTCTTTTCCAAAAGATACTCCTAGCATGCGTTGTAACAATTGAGCTGTCAAACCTCACAGACTTACATCCACCGTTTCCTAAAAGACAAAAAAAGGGCCCAGACGAATCCGGACCCAACACTGCTTTAGGAAGTGTACTTACTTTCAGTTCGCGAAAACCATCGACCCGCGCGGCGGACACCAGGTGACCTTCACATATGTCTCGTGTGTTTTAGGGGCCAAATTGCCGGCCTTGAAAAACCGCTGGAAAAACTCCGAGACCAACCACATGTAGCTCTTTTTGGCCTTCGTATCGATCTCCCGAATTCGAAGCGCGCTCGACGGCGACTTCACACCGATCTCGGAAAAACCTTGCTTGCAGTAATTGCCGAATAGTCCAGCCGCCTCACTACACTCGCCAGTCGGCGCAGTCTCGCTCACGGCAGCGATTTCCCACCCAGCAATATCGAGCCTGCCGACGAAAGCTTCTTCTCCGTCAGGCCGAACGATCCTCGCTCGATCGGTGCTAGAGTTCACCAGATTGTGACCCTGTCGTTTGCCATACCCAGGACCAATCAGACGATTAAGTTCTGGCAAGACGAAGCGATAGAGCTCGACTTTTCCGAGCGCCTGCCCAGCTAGGTCGAGAGCCGCCATCAGCTGTCGACTATTCCAGGTTGACTCTTCGATCGCCGACCGCAGGTTGTTGATCGTCCAAATTGGGGAGAAGGGCAGGGGGTTATACCGAAAGTTCCGATCCTCGACCACCTCAACCATCTGATCAATAACGCAAAAGAAGTACTTGTCACGGAACTTCTCAATTTGCCACTCGATCAGCGTCTGAACGTACGGGTCGTCGACGGTAGCGTAGCAGTAACTGTTATCGCCACCGATCTGCAACTCGAAACCACCATTGTTCAGCCGCTCCTCAATGCCGGGATACAACAAAGAAACAGACTGTTTCCCAGACTCAGTGACGAGCAAGACGGCACCCTGCTCCAAACCAAGGTACGGACGGTCGATGCGCGTCCTCATAGGCACACCAACCTCATTCTCGTATGACCTTAGATAACCTTCTACCGCTAAAAGCTGAGTTGTCACTATTCCCATCCTCTTTCCTTTTTTTAACCTCTCACTGAACACAAAAACCTTCCAAAGGAAGGTCTGGCATTCAATGCAGAACTCCCCACCAGCACCTGGTGGGACACGTCCACACAAGATCAACTCTTGTCCGAACGACTCTCACCAGCAAGGCACTACTATATGGTTTAAATCCGTATTTGTCAAGGCAATTAATGCCGGATATTCAGAACTGCAGTATCTGGAAGTGTTTGTATGGTACCGCCCAAACTCTAGCCAATCAACCCGCGCATCCACAAAAAAAATCCCCGCCCTCAATTATTTGAGTGACGGGGATTGTAGATTCTGATTATAACTAGTTTCTTGCCATTTCTGGCGTTTTATTTTTTGGCTGCGGATTGTAGCTAAACTTCCTCCAGGCGTCTCGCTCTTTACGAGAGAAAGCAAGCACGTCGTCACGACGTCGCCAACCCTGACCCGGCAAGTACTCCGCTGCTTCACCTGATTCCAAATTACTGGAATCATCCAGCACCCAAAATCTGGCCGACCTCGATTTATTCATGACTTCGACGGCATCATTGTTAATGCCCTTGCCGTCGATTCGGACACCGATCGGCGTACAATTCCTCGAGCAGCGGATCTTCCGCTTGTGAACCCGAAGCAGCTTGATAGACGGCTTCAAAAACCGCCGAGTCTCGGCCAATTCGTTAACCAAGGTCTTCGACTGCAAGCCCTTAACGACCCTGAAAGAATAGGTAGAGGCTAGCGGCCGAAGAAGTACGTCGATTTCGTGGATGACAGCGTCCGACACCTTGCCGGGCAAGCCATCATTAATACAGACCACCCGAGCATCGGGCAGAAGCTGCTTGACGAGGTAAGCCAAGACTCCCTTGTCTTTAATTTCCTTTGTCCAGGCGTTGAAGTGAGTGTGGACCACCACCAAGGAAAACCTGTGATTTCCAAGTAAGTACTCCAACAAATTGTCGTAGGATGACACTACCAAGGCACCTCCGAGCCCATGTAACGCCAAATATCCCGCGACTTTACGTCGATACTCAGGATTTTCTACTACCAACAAAACAGATTTCATCACCTTTTGTCTCCTCCTAATCAGACGCGATCGTTCGCGTCCGCCACCGGAGGTGACA
>JBBUCD010000045.1:0-5742 GCA_038057955.1 Patescibacteria group bacterium
TCACGTGGCCAGACAGCCATACCGGCTAGTCCAGCGAGTATTAGAATACCAACAAGCATCAGCCAGGGTCGCTTCATAGGAGTACCTCTGCTTTAGAGATGGTGATGAAGATCTTGTGCTTTGAGTAGGTCGACAATTTTCTTGACGTCCTGCGCTCGCTCCATTGGTGCAACGAGCAGAGCATCTGGTGTGTCGACAATGACCAAGCCATCTACCCCGATGGTAGTTACGAGCTTGTCCTCTGGTGCATAAACCAAGCTGTTGGTGGTGTCAATCCCCTGCCAGTGTGCCTTAATCAGGTTGCCATTGTCATCGGTCTTATCACCAAGCTCATCGTAGAGCGTATTCCAGGTGCCTAAATCTGCCCAGCCAAAGTCACCCCGAATCGTTCGAACCGTTGCGGGATCCATCTTTTCAATGAGCACGTAGTCAATTGACTTGGCTTCCATCTTGTCGTAGGTAGTCGCCAGTGCAGCACCATCTTTTGATTGGATGGCAGCAGTCAGCTCGTCGAGATGGTCGCCGATGCCTGGGGCGAACTGCTTGTAGGCAGCAACAAACTTAGCTGGTGTCCAAGCGAAGTACCCAGCGTTCCATAGATACGTACCCTCGTCTACAAACTGCTTCGCGGTTTCATAGTCGGGTTTTTCTTTTTGTCCACCGAACTCGTACACATGGATACCCGCCTTGTCATCGAGCTCTTGTCCGATTTTGAGATATCCAAGGCTGGTATTGGCGAAACTGGGAGCGATGCCAAAGTTGACCATACTCCCCTGCTCTCGAACGATCGTCTCGGTCAAGCGTAGTGTTTCTTGAAATACTTTCGTATCGCGAATGTGATGGTCGCTAGACATCAGAATCATTGGTTCGTCGGCTGCAATCAGAGAGAGCCAGGCAGCAACGAAGGCCATTGCGGGACCATTATCTCGCTTTGCTGGTTCAATAATGTAGTGATCGCCTGGGATCGCGGGCAGGAGCTGCTTGATGAGTGGTGCGAACGCTTCGTTGGTAGAAATGTAGATCTCACCAGGTTCGGCAAGCCCTTGTAATCGGTCGACAGTTTCCTCGATCATGGTCAAATCTGAGACCATCGCAGCGAGCTGCTTCGGTTTGCTCGTTCGACTCATTGGCCAGAGCCGTGTTCCCGATCCACCAGCAAGAATGACGTAGTTCATGCACGCACCGTATCAAACCTGATAAGTGAGATCAACGCGCCAATGTGGCAGTCAGAATTGCGGCCACATCTGAAACGGCCTGGTCGACACTGCCTTCATGGTTAAACACCACATGGTCAAATTGATTGATGGCGGCCATTTCTGCTTTGGCAGTTGCCATTCGCCGAGCAATTTCCTCCTCAGATGTACCCGGTCTCGTTCTGCGAATCCGATCCGGAAGCTGTTCGAGCGAGTCGTAGGCGATGAAAATGGCTACGAGGTCAGGAAAGGCCCGTTTGTAGGCCTCAACGCCCTTAATGTCGATGGCATTGTTCGGTAATGGATACTTATCGCGGCCTAGGATGTCATTGAGAACTGCTCGTTCGGTGCCGTAGAGATTACCATGGGTTTCTGTCCACTCAAGAAAGTCATCGTGTTTGATCATTTGCTCAAACTGGTCACGGTTAACAAAGTGATACCGATCATCGCAGGTGTGCCGCGGTGCTCTCGTTGTTGTGGTTTTGAGACGTTCGAGCTGTGGGAATATGGCGGCGATCCGATCAATGATCGTACTCTTGCCAACGCCGCTCGGGCCAACGATGAGTATGGGAACAGGGGCGTTCATGGTGCGTAGCGTACCAGATAGACCAAGCCAACGCCTTCTTTGTCGTCAGTGATGTACATCGTGCCATCGGCTTGCATGAGTACGTCGACGGGTCGTCCAAGGGTTGTGTCGTTGGATTGTAACCAGCCATCGATGAAATCGTGTTGGGCAACAAAGTCGCCTTGATCATCAAGTTCGAGCCGAACGAGTTTGTAGCCTGTTGGTTCCGATCGGTTCCAAGATCCGTGGAAGGCCAGAATCATGTCTCCAGCCCAATCTGTTGGCCAACCGGTGGCTGGCACAAAGGCAAAGCCAAGTGGCGCCGAGTGAGCCTGAAGGTTGATATGCGATGGCGTTCGTGTCTGACAGGGATCCGTCTTGCTTTTGTCGAAATCAGTATCGTGCACGTTCTTGCCGTAACAAGCCGGCCAGCCGTAGTTGCCACCATCCTTCAGAATGTTGATCTCGTCCGGCGGAATGTCGTCGCCAAGCAGATCGCGGCCCATCTCGGTTGCCCAGATGGCCTGTGTCTCCGGCTCTGTTCGAAGGAAGACCGAGTTGCGAAGGCCGGTTGCGAAGGGTCGGAGGTTCTTGCCATCAAGGTCGGCAACAAGCACTGAGGCGCGCCGACTATCAGTTTCGTTGCAGACATTGCAACTCGAGCCGACAGAGATAAGCAGCTTGTTTCCTTCGGCCGTTTTCGTCAGTAAGAGTGTTCGCGTTGAGTGTCCGCCGCCGCCAGGCAGATCAATGATTTTCTTTGGACCACTCGCTGTATGTGTCTGCTGGTCGTACTGGTAGTGCATAACCGCATCAGTTTCGGCGACATACAAGATACATCCCTCAGCAGTCTCGCACGTGATAGCCAGTCCATGGGGCGCATTCAGATTATCGGCAACAGTGATTGCTTCGTCGGCTCGGCCGTCACGGTTGGTGTCTGGGAGGGCGATGATCTTGCCCGCGTCGGTGTCAGAGACGAGCAAGACGCCGGCGGGATCGGTGATGAGTACTCGAGGTTTGCTCAGTTCGCTAGCAAAGATGCTGATCGAGAAGTTATCAGGCAGTGTTAGGGGAAACGAGGTATTGCTCTGAGTCGGCTTGGCTGCATTGTCGATGATTGTTTCGATATCCGCAGAAGGTGGTAAGAAGGCTGGGCCAGCACCTCGAATCTGCTGCCACAGCTGATAGCCACCAAAGCCCGCTATCACAAGGACAGCAACTAGTAGGATAGCCAGTCCTGATCGTTTCACGCAGTTCCCCCTTGTGATATTGCTAGTTTGGCAAATACTGCTTGTAGATCAACTGCCAGCTCGCTCTCAACAGTGACTGGCTTGTGTGTAATGGGATCTTGGAATGTTAGAGATACGGCATGCAGAAACTGCCGTGTCAGGCCAAGCGTCTGGGAGGCGTCGCGGCTCTCTTTATTAGCGTAGGTCTGGTCGCCGATGATTGGCCAGCCAGCATCGGTTAGGTGGACGCGCAGTTGGTGTGTCCGGCCGGTTTTAGGATAGAGCTCGACGAGCGTGTATGTGTGTCCAGCCTGATCAACATAGTGGTTGGTGGGATGGTAGCCTGTTTCGGCTGGCTTCGCCTCGTGCTTGTCCCAAGAAAAGCTCAAGCGTTTGACGCGATGCTCGGTATCCGTGCCGGCTCGAGCGATGTTGCCGACAAACTCCCCATCTGCGTGGATGGCGCCCAACACCAGTGCCTGGTAGGTTTTCTGCATTGAGCGCTCACGGAACTGGTCCTGGAGCGCTTGGAGCGTCGCTGGATCCTTGGCAACGAGAATGATACCTGAGGTATCGGCGTCTAGGCGGTGGACGATGCCGGGCCGTGGATCAGCGGCATCGAAGTTCGTCGTAATCGCCGGAATGTTTGTTCGTAACCAGTCAACCAAGGTTGAGCCAGCATGCTTCTCGCCCGGTACGTCATGCACGACAAGACTGGGTGGCTTGTTAAGGGCCACCCAGTGTGCAGTCTCGCGAAGAATCGTGGGTTGGTTACTCACTTTTTGGGGCGTTGTTGTTTTGCCACAAACCCATGATGTTGCCTTGGTTATCCTTGAAGTAGGCTGTCCAGCCCATCTCGCCGATTGATTGCTTGCCCTTGACCGTCGTACCGCCAGCCGCCTCGATTTTTTTGAGGTGCTCATCGATATCTTCAACGGCGATAGTCAGGATTGGTGAGGTGAATTCCCCTTCTCGCTTCATGATGCCACCATTAATGCCCGCGCCAGGATTCTTTGGCCGCTGCGTTTCTTTGTCCATCTCGGTGGTTTCAGCCATCCAGTAGTCCTGGTTTTCCCACTGGCTGATATTCCAACCAAACACCTCGCTGTAGAACTTTTTTGTTTCTTCTGGTGAGTCAACGGGGATTTCAAAGTGGACAATGCCGTTCATGCGTGCTCCTTTCGCCTAGTATTTCTTCTATCATTCCAGGTTTGGCAAAAATCCTCAAGGGTTTGTTTGGGCAACAAAAAAAGGCGACGCATGTGCATCACCTCTTTTTTGGAAGAACGAGAGCTTTATGCGGGCATTTCTTGGGTGCCGCTATCGATCATTGCGTCGATCTCTTCCTTTGTTTTCATGCCTTCGCCCTCGTGCTTCTCGGCCATGTGGGCCGCAATTGCCTCTGGGGTCATCATCTCCTTGAGCTTTGTTTTCGCCTCTTCGAGTGAATCAGCCTCAACGGTCATTGCGTCGTCGCATGGACACATCACGTGATATTTTGCCATGTGGTACTCACCTCCCTTCCAGGTTTATGAATGAGTCTGTGTGTACCATGGTAGCTGGGAATAAGGAAGGGTTCTAGAGCTGTTCCTGTTCGATCGGGATCGCTGCGACCGGTAGAGCGGCTACAGCGGGATCTGCCTGCTCTTCGATCTGCATCACCATGTCGACTTTTTGTGAGAGCCGGGTGTAGTTCTGGGTGACCTGGTCCATGGTGTTCTTGGCATTGCCCAGGTGATTGTCGAGCAGGCGGACGCCATCGCCAAACTTGTAGGTTTCCTGCTGGATGGTTTTCACGGCAATCAAAATTTGATGGGCCATCTTATTCATGCGCTGTCCTTCCAGGCCAATCATGATCGTGCGTAGATAGTGGAAGAGTGTCGACGGGCTGGCGACAATCACCTTCTCGCTGGAGGCAAAATCATATAGGTCACGGAGGCGGTCATTAGTGATCAGTTCGTAATAAATTGTCTCACTTGGCAGGTACATGATGGCAAAGTCGACCGTGCCTTCATCGGGCAGAATGTACTTGCGGCTGATTTCCGTTACTCGGTTACGGAAGTCGCGCCGGAAAGCATTGAGAAGCGTCCCCTTCTCTGCCTCGTCCGATGCCTTGATGTAGCGGTTGAAGTTTTCTAGTGGGAATTTGCTGTCAATCGGCACAATGCCGGCATTGAGGATGATCGCGGCGTCGACAATGTCGCCAGTCCGGAACGTCAGCTGGAAGCGGAGGAGCTCGGCGGGCAGGGCTTGCATCAACTGATCTTTCAATCCCTGTTCGCCAAGGCTACCACGCATCTTTGGCGACTTGAGGAAGTCCTGGAACTGAGCCAGTTGTGTGCCAATTTGGCTCATGGTGCCCAACTCTCGGCTGACGCCAGCAATCACCCGCCCGGCATTATCAAGCCGTTCATTAATCGTCCGGGTCGTCTCGTCCATCCGTTGCTGGATGCCCTGTACGTTCTGGTTGAGCATCATGATGCCCTGGTCATCTTGCTTCTTCTCCTCAAGCGCCTTCAATTTTTGCAACACAATGAATAGGCCAGCTCCCAACCCAATACCAACAACCGCCACGGCAATAATCAGTGCAATTTCCATGAAGCCTCCTTCCAGGCCGACTCATTGTACGCTATAGACAGAGTAGATCATTAAAATATGGAGGCTATGACTGAATGCGTTGCGAATCGTACCGCTTGCCGTCGGGCATATATTTAGAGCATGAGTGTGTTAGTTATGGTGTAAAGGGTCCCTCGGC
>JBBUCD010000046.1:0-8736 GCA_038057955.1 Patescibacteria group bacterium
CCAGCCGTTCAAAAGCGTCATTAAGCGGCAGGACCACTGGCTTGGCAAACCCGTACAGACCGAAAAAGGCGACTCCCTTGGCAAGGTCACCGATGTGATCATTGATACCGACCTTGAACGAGTGGCGAAAATCCATGTCCAGGCCTTCTTCGGACCCGAACGAATCATCAGCCGTGAAGACATTGTCAAAATCAGCCGCTCGCGCATCATCGTCCACGAGAGCCTCGAGGTAACCAAGGGATCGGTGGTCATTGCGGAGACGCCCGCATGAGTACGCAATCAACTTTCAAGGATCGGGTACTTACGATCGTCCGGGCGATTCCAGCTGGCTCAGTTCTCACCTATGGGCAAGTGGCTGCAGCCGCAGGCAACGAGAAGGCTGCACGGGCGGTCGGCACGATCATGCGTGGTAACCAACACTCATTCCTCAACACTGACCCAGATAATAAAGACGCAGTCCCCTGCCACCGCGTCGTCGCAGCCAACAATCGGCTTGGTGGCTTCAATGGCGGCGAAGAAGCTAAACTGCAACTACTCCGAGCCGAAGGCTGGAACATCCGCGTTGATTTGAGGATTACAAAATGACACTGCCAATGCCCACCCCACCACCAGTGATCCGATTTGAGGACGTGGCAAAGAGCTACGGATCGGGTAATGCGAAGACGCACGCGCTCCGAGGCGTCTCATTTGATATTCTGCCGGGATCCCTGACGGCGATTATTGGCCCCAGTGGCTCGGGCAAGAGTACCCTGCTCAACCTGATTGGCTTACTCGACCAGCCAACAAACGGCAAATACTTCCTAGATAGCGTCCTCACCAACGATCTGAAAAACGACGACGACCGTGCTCGCTTGCGACGCGAAAAACTTGGTTTCATCTTCCAACAATTCAACCTACTCCCACGTGCCAGCGCCATCGACAACGTCGCCATGCCTGCCATTTATACCCAGCTCACCAACCGCAACCTACGAGCGACGTATCTTCTAAAAGCAGTGGGCTTGAGTCACCGACTACATCATCGTCCAAACCAACTCTCGGGTGGCGAACAGCAGCGCGTAGCCATTGCACGGTCGCTAATCAACTCGCCAAAGGTGCTGTTGGCTGACGAGCCAACTGGCAACCTCGACAGCGAGACTGGTCAGAATATCCTCGAGCTGCTGCAAGAACTCAATCGCGATGGCCAAACGGTAGTGATTGTTACCCACGATCCCGCCATTGCCAAACTTGCCCACCAGGTGATCGAGATGAAAGATGGGAGCATTGTATGATTTTTGAGGCCTTCAAGCTTGCTCTGTCATCGATTTGGGGCAATAAACTCCGCTCCGCGCTGACGATGCTCGGGATTATTATTGGCATTAGTTCGGTGGTCATGTTTATGGCGCTTGGTGAGGGACTTCGCCGATCAGTCGAGGGCGAAATTACCAGCCTTGGTGCCGACATCCTAACAGTAATTCCTGGCCAGCTGAACGGTGGCAACTTCTCCGCCAACTCACTCTCAGGGGACATTCTCAAGCAGGAGGATGTCGAGGACATCAAGGAGCTACCGGCCGTGGTCGATGCCGCCACGATGTCTCTGGTTGCTGGCATTCCACGCTTTGAAGACAAAGTTGTTACGAACGCAATGTTATTAGGCACCTCTCCGAATCTTCTTGCGCTCTACAATGTCATCTCGCTTGACCAAGGACGCTTCTTTACTGAAGCCGAAAGTACGAATGCCAAACGGGTCATTATTCTTGGACAATCCGTCGCTGATTCACTCTTTGGAGACGACAAAGCTATCGGCAAAACTATTACGATCGGCAAAGAAGAGTTCGATGTGATCGGCATTACTAAAGCGGCCGAGAGTAGCTCACTTGTCAGTGGAGACTTTTCGGCAATGAGCTTTGTACCGCTTGGCACGAGCAACGAGTTGAGCGGCGGCGAGAAGGTCTTCCGGATCATTCTGCGGATCAAACAGGGTATCGATACTAAGGCGTACAAAGAGGACATCGAATCAGCGTTGTTAGTCAGGCACGACAAGGAGGACTTCACCGTTCTCTCCCCAGACGATCTCGTTGGCGTCGTGAATAACATTCTCAACGTGCTGACAGCCGCCATCTCGGGCATTGCGGCGATCTCGCTGCTGGTTGCTGGCATTGGCATCATGAACATCATGCTCGTCTCCGTCACCGAACGGACGAAGGAGATCGGTGTCCGTAAGGCGGTCGGTGCCACAACTGGGGCGATTCTCACACAATTTTTAATCGAATCAGTTATGCTCTGCGTTCTTGGCGCGGCAATTGCGGTTGGCTTAAGCTATGGCGCCAGCAAGCTGATTGCCCAGTACGCACCGATCGAACCAGTCGTTACCACGTCCGCCATCATCTTAGCCGCTAGCGTCGGTATCGTGGTCGGCCTGGTTTTCGGCATTGCTCCCGCCTATAGAGCAGCTCGACTCGATCCAATCAAAGCCTTACGCTGGGAGTAATATGGCAACCGAATCCAGACCAGACCAACAATTCAGCGAGGCCCGACTGGCCGAGGCGCTCGAGGACGCTAACAAACTGCAACGTTCACCACTACGACCCATCTGGCAGGGTACGCTCTTCGGCATTGGCTCGACAGTCGGTCTTGGATTGGCCCTCTACCTACTCTCAATCATCCTCCGTCCGTTTACCGACCTCCCCGTTCTTGGCGACCTCATCCGCGTTGCCCAACCGAGCCTCGACCAAACACTCACAACGCCAATCGATACAGAAACAGACGTCCAACCCGCCGAGGAAAGCTCGAGCACTGTAAGTCCAACGTCAACCGACGACAACGGCAGCCACTCGACCATCAAAAACAACTACTTCTCACTCAAACTTCCTGGCTCATGGAGCCTCAAAATCAACCAGGGCTCGGGCAGCTCAATCTTGCAATCCACCCAAGCGGAATCAAGTACAGGCACGACATTCACGGCGACGGTCAGTACTACATCCCAACAACCTAAGTCAGTTGAAGAACCTTTGCTGCAACTCGAATCGCAGCAAACCCATGACGGCAACTACTACCTCTTCACGCTCTCGTTTGACCCAAACACAGACAACGGCCAACAACTCTTTAATCAGATCCTGGCTACCCTAGAATTCCAACCCTAGTCAAAAATGTAGTACCATTGTTTCAATACATTAGGAGGCAACATGGCAGAAGAAATAAAAACGACAACGAAGGATGAGAAGGGCGAAGCGCCGAGTTATGGTGGTGCCTATGGCAAAAAAAGTAGCATGCCCATGTGGGCCTGGATTCTTATATACCTCGTCATTGGCGGCATCATCTACTATGCCGTCTATGCACTGTACTTTGCAAAGAAAGATGGCGCGTACAACGCCTCAGCCACCACCGACTCTGGTGTCTACACACCACCCACCGGCGGCATCTATGGCAACTAACAGTTACTCCGTTGTCTGACCGTCGAAGTGGTCTTCAACCTCGTCGGCCTTGGTTGACTGCAGAGTATCTTTGAGATGTTGAGGGGGTGAGTACAGGGTATAGAGCTTAAGATCGTTGCTGCCTGTATTGGTGACATTATGCCAGACGCCAGCTGGCACTAGCATCGACCAGCCATCGCTGACAGAGGTCTTTTGCTCATTATTCAGCAACGCCTCGCCAGTCCCAGTCTCAATCCGAATAAACTGGTCGCCATCGTGCACCTCGTTACCAATCTCCTCACCAGGCTTGAGCGTCATCAAGACAAGCTGCGATTGCTTGCTGGTATAGACGACGCGACGATAGTCCTTGTTCTCGATCGTTTCTTCTTCAATATTTGCAACATAGCCGTTCATAGTAGCTCCTTTGTTTCATGTAGCGTACTACAAAAAAAATACCCCGGTGCGAAACCAGGGTATTTTTTTCTAGCAGTTAGGTCAACGGTTGCGTCGGGGAACAAAGGTCAGGGCTTGTCCACGCTTGCCTGCTCGACCAGTTCGGCCAATTCGATGGACGTAGTCATCGTAGGTCATTGGCTGATCAAAGTTGATGACGTGGCTGACATTAGGAATGTCCAAGCCGCGAGCAGCGACGTCGGTAGCAACCAGCGCCATCACCTTGCCAGACTTAAATGACTGGAGGGCACGGGCGCGTTGTGGCTGCGACTTGTTGCCGTGAATTGCCTCGGTTGGCAAACCAGCTCGAGTAAGATGATCAGCAAGACGCTGGACACCGTACTTGGTCTGACCAAACACCAGGACCTTCTCAAAATCTTGCTTAGCAAGCATTCCTTGCAAGAGTTCGAGTTTGTGGGCATCGGATTCGAACTCCACGATGTTCTGCTCAATGCCTTGGCTGGTGTTGCCTTGGCGAACCGAGACTGTTTCGGGGTTCTTGAGCAATCGCTTTAGGAGTTGCTCGATAGCAGGTGTAATAGTCGCACTCAAACAAACAGTTTGCTTGTTAGCTGGCAACTGGCTCATGAGCAACTCAATGTCGCGGACAAAGCCCATGTCAAGCATTCGATCGACCTCATCAAGGACGAAGAAGCCAACATTGTCTAAGTGCAAAGCACGTCGGTTAATCAAATCTTTCAACCGACCAGGGGTACCAATAATCACATGTGGGCGATGTCGAAGTTTGCTGATTTGATTATGTAAGCTGGTACCACCAACGCAGAGCGTGGCGTACAAGCCAAGGTTGGCCGAAAACTGTCGGAATTCCTGCTCAATCTGCATGGCGAGCTCGCGAGTCGGCGTCACGATCAGCGCCGTCCCAGACTGCGGGTTCGTTTTAATCTTGTGAATGATTGGCAGCAAGAAGGCAGCGGTTTTGCCCGTGCCAGTGTTGGCTAAGCCAACAACGTCCTTACCCTGCATCACCAAAGGAATAACGCCATCTTGAATCGCCGTCGGCGTCGTGTAGCCACGGGTCGTCAGTAATGTCGAAATCGCTGGCAGCAAGCCAAAGTCGGTAAACTGGTGCTTCGGTACGTACGGCACCTCGGCAGCCACCTCTACAGCCTTTTGAATAAATCGCTCGGGCGCAATGTACTGACCCTGGTGCTTCCCACGGCTTCGGCCACCACCATTACCCCCACTGCGGGGTCCACGGCTCTGAAATGAGCGGCCACGGGACGTACTCCCGAACCGCGAACGGTCATGATACGACATATGAATACCTTTACTTTTCTACAAGGATGAACAGCAACAAGTAGAAAGTATCTAGCTCGGCATTCATCGTCCCGAACTGTTCGGGACTGGTAGAACGCTGAATACTACCACATCCTCGTCCTACCGTCTAGTGCTGTAGCCTACGCTCCAGCAAGCCAAGAACGGGCAGCGGGCTGATCATCAAAAAATTGTACCTGCGAACCCTTACCCGACAGCTTCGCAGCCGCCTCGAGGGCCGTCCGTAGCTGTTCATCCGCCACAACAATTGCCAGCCGATCAAAGCTGACGACCCTGAATCCAAGCAGTGCAGCTGTCTCTGTGGCTACATCCATTTGACCCATATGGCTGGCATCAGCAAGCGTTAAAACCTGGCCATACACCACGCTCGCCTGCTCAGCTGCCCGCCCAGCCTTCTTCGTCAAATCAACAATTGACTCTTTTGTTTGCGGTCCATCGACGACCACCTCAACAATGCCCGCATCCGTATTTACTGTTGCCGAGTTTGCCATTCACCCTCCATTCTACGCACGTAGTATGCCTGCTTATTCCGAGGCACGCAACCGTCGGAAGGTGAGGTACGAATCAATAACACTACCAAGCGCAGCAAGAACGATTGCCACCGTCGTCACCCAGACAGCAACTACTGACCCACCGAGCAGTGAGATGAGGCCAATCACGCCAGCAGCGATAAACAGCTTACTACCCCGCTGGTGCGTCTGCTCCCACACCTTCTCGGAGGCTATGGTCCAGGGCGTTCGAATGCCCATGAAGTAGTTCTGTTTCATCCGTGGCAACACCAAGCCAATCCCAATGAACAAGACATTGAGTAACCCAAGAACAATGAGAGTGATTGGAAAGTGGTAACCAAGATTCCACAAAAGGGTAAATTTAAACAAGGACACGAGGACGAGCAGAATCATGAGAACGACAATGTTGTAGTCCTTGCGAAACGCCACAACGTTTTCCTTGAGCGGGTCGATGTTTGGCAACAGAGTAAAAAGTGCCCATAGACCCAAGAGGATTACTGGCAAGAAGAAGACACCCCAGAACTTCGGCAGATAGCCATCGACCACACCAGCTGCATTCCAATGCCCCGCCACCATCGCCGGCAATTGCGGATACGCCCAGATTCCCAACACAAACGAAAATAGCACCAAAACGCCAATAATGAGGTTTGTCATTTTCGTCGTCATGCATTCATTGTAGATCGTCTCCGGAGCAAACGCTACATAAAGAGCCCCGGCACATGCCGAGGCTCTTTGTAACTTGTCGAGAACTTCTCTTACATTCCCATTCCGCCCATGCCGTCCATGTCGCCACCTGGCATTGGCGGTTTCTTCTCTTCTGGCTTTTCGGTGACCGCTGCTTCGGTGGTAATGATCAGCGCTGCAACCGATACCGCGTTCTCAATCGCCGATCGAGTGACCTTCAATGGGTCGATAATACCGGCCTTGATCATGTCGACGTACTCGTCGGTAGCGGCGTTGTAGCCAATACCGGCATCACGCTTCTTGACCTCTTCAATCACGACTGCGCCGTCTTTGCCAGCATTGTGGGCAATCTGTCGCATTGGCTCTTCGAGTGCCCGTCGAAGAATTTTGACCGCAACTTGCTCTTCTGGATCCGGCAACGTCAGCTTGTCGAGCGCGACGATCGTATCGACGTAGGCAACACCACCGCCAGAGACAATGCCCTCTTCAATGGCGGCCTTGGTCGCATTGACCGCATCTTCGATTCGGAGCTTCTTCTCATTCAGCTCAACTTCGGTAGCAGCACCAACCTTGATGACGCCAATGCCACCCGAGAGTTTGGCCAATCGCTCGGCCAGCTTCTCGCGGTCGTAATCCGAGGTAGCCTTGTCAATCTCAACCTTAATTTGAGCAACACGGGCCTTGATGCCATCGTCGTCGCCCTTGCCCTCGATAATCGTGGTCTTTTCTTTATCAGACACCACTTTGCGTGCCCGGCCAAGCTGTTCGAGTGTGGTATCTTCGAGCTTCGTACCGGTCTCTTCCGAAATCACCTGGCCACCAGTCAGCACGGCCAAATCTTGCAGCATCGACTTGCGTCGGTCGCCAAAGCCAGGGGCTTTTACGGCCAGCGTGTGGAATGCACCACGCAATTTGTTGACCACCAAGGTGGCCAAAGCCTCGCCATCGACGTCCTCGGCAATAATGACCAAGTGCTTGCGGCCACTCTGGGCAATCTTTTCGAGCACCGGCACAATTTCGGCTAGCGACGAAATCTTCTTGTCGGTCAGCAGAATGTACGGATCCTCAAAGACGGCTTCCATCCGGGCCGAGTCGGTCATCATGTACATGTTGATGTAACCGTTGTCGAACTGCATGCCCTCAACAACTTCTTTTTCCAAGCCCAGTGTTCGGCCTTCCTCAACGGTAATGACGCCATCCTTGCCAACCATGTCCATGGTCTCGGCAATCAGCGCGCCAATGGCGGCATCGCCTGCAGAAATCGAGGCAACTTGCGCAATCTCTTCCTTGCCCGAGACGGCTTTCTTGCGCGCCTTGAGCTCCTCAACAACAATCTTGGCACCAGCTTCTAAGCCACGGCGGATCGCCATTGGGTTGGCACCAGCAACGACGTTCTTGACCCCTTCGTTGACCATAATCTGCGCCAGTACGGTCGCTGTGGTGGTACCGTCGCCAGCCACATCGTTGGTCTTGGTGGCAACTTCCTTCACCAGCTGTGCGCCCATGTTCTCAAACTTATCCTCGAGCTCAATTTCCTTGGCGATCGTCACGCCATCATTGGTGATGGTTGGCGAGCCAAAGCCCTTGTCGAGCACGACATTGCGGCCTTTGGGCCCAAGCGTCACCTTCACGGTATTGGCCAGCTTATTGACGCCAGCCTGCAACTTATTCCGGGCATCTTCGTTGAAGAGAATTTGTTTTGCCATAGAGGTCTCCGTTCTGCTTAGCCGACAATCGCCAAAATATCGTCAGCTGAAACGATTTTGTACTCTTCCCCTTCATACTTAAACTCATCCCCGCCGTACTTCGGAACCAAGACTGTCTCGCCCTCGTGCACATCCATTGGAATCCGCTTGCCCTCGTCGTCAAACTTGCCAGGACCAACAGCAACCACTTTCGCCTGCTGTGACTGGTCTTTGGCGGTGTCAGGAATGATAATCCCCGACTTGGTTGTCTCTTCGGCAGGCAGGAACTCTATGAGTACCCGGTCGCCGAGTGGACGTATGGTTGCATGCGCCATAGGACACCTCTCTCCCTTCTTCAGTTGATACGTAGAACGTCCTCTTGAACCGCGTTTGGTAAGGATTCAAGAGGCGGAAACGAGAGATAAGGGGGAAATCTCATCGCTCCCGCCGTATCGGTACTATATGGAGAAAAAAGCCGTTTTGTCAAGCCGATTGGTGGACTGGCAATTGTATGGTTACCTGCTCCAATTCTCGCCATCGTTCGTCAAACTTTCGTTGGTGTTCGGGCCGCTTGTCCGGCTCATGGATCCGTAGCTGGTTTGGGCCGACAATCACGGTTCCCTTCTCGCCAATCTTCGTCCGGTACCGGCGCATTCGCGTGCTGTACCACACCTGCTGACCAGCACTCATTGCCCTGCCTGGCAAGGATCGGTACCACAG
>JBBUCD010000047.1:0-10900 GCA_038057955.1 Patescibacteria group bacterium
TGCCCAATGAGTTCTGCTTGTATGTCATCGGCAAGCGTCAGTAGCTGGTCGCTGGTCTTGCCGCCAACTGCTTCAATAGGAATACCGCGTTGCTCACTGATATATTCGTACGCGTGTGACAGTTCAGGTTTCTCTTGTCGCTGACTCGCAATTTGAAGTGCCTGTTTCCAGAGTCGAATCGCGCTGCCGGGCGTTGATTCGTGAGGGAAAAACCGATGAGCAGCGGTAACAACGTTTTCCAAATCGGGAATCGCATGTGCTGTCAGAATTGTTTGCAGCTCCTGGTGAGTAATATGTTCTAGTGAGACGATCGTGCACTGCGATCGGACCACAATTGAGCTATGTTTCAAACGAATACTCGTGTCTTGGTCGATGGGAAAGATCAGGCGCACATCATGTTTTTCTGCAAGTTCTCGGAGAAAGCGCGCGACTCGTCGCTCCTCGGTTGTATCACTCATCTCGAACAGGAAGATTGGATTATCGACCAAAATAATAGCTCGAGGATATTTTGCAGCAAATTGCTGCAGCTGAGCAAAGAAGTGGGAGGTATCATTCGCCTCAAACAGCTGTGTGACACACTCCTCGGTATTCAGGGTAAACCGGTGTCTTCGTTTAAAGGTTGGTGCAATGGCCAGTAGATGGTGAATAAGGGTGTGGCGGCCACTGCCTAGTTTGCCCTCGACAGCAAGGTGTTGGCCAGGATTACCCTCAAGTATTCGGATCAGCCGTTCGAGTGTTTTTGTTCGCGACGGCGCCAAAGGGGGGAGGGTTTGTGGTGGATTACAGGGCTGGAATATGGTCATTTCTATCCTTTCAGGTTAAAGCGGAGGGAGAGATTCGCATCGAGTAGTAGGTGGTGTGTTTGTTTTTGCATTGCAGTAAGAAAAGCTGCCCGATCAATCGGATCGGTGGTGCTTGGTATGAACAACACCGCCTCGGATG
This sequence comes from Patescibacteria group bacterium, assembly GCA_038057955.1. Lineage (GTDB taxonomy): Bacteria > Patescibacteriota > UBA1384 > JACPKC01 > JACPKC01 > JBBUCD01. The sequence continues at coordinate 943 of JBBUCD010000047.1, forward strand.
ATGGCTCGGCGAGCACAGTGATCGAGGGAAAGCGCTGGACTGTCCGAGAAATATCTTCGATGGTGAGACTTAACGGATGAATGTATTTCTGCAGAATTTGTGCTTTGGTGCCCTGAAGGAGCTGGATCTGCATTGGCTTGCGATCAATCTCTGCACGTTTATGGACAAAGTCAAAGCTCCGTTGTAAGACCGACTGAACATCTTCATGGCTACCCTGCGGTGCAGCGATTGTTTGCTCTTTTTTTGTTTGCGATCGACGCTTAATTGATTTTCTGGAATTTGTTATTTGAAGGGTAGAGTTGTTGACCGTGGCTTGCACTCGACTCGTGGCTGTTACAGCTTTTTTCGATGCTTCCTTGCGATCGGCTACAAATTCAGTCGATCGTTTGTGCAGGGTACCAGCTTTTTTCTCCTTCTCCACAGCAACTTCTTTTTGTAGGATGTGTTTCGCGGTAGTGATTCCAGATGATTTTTCTTGTTTTTCTGCTTGCTCTAGCTTGGTGGAGACAGCTTGTTGGGTGGTAGTTCTTGTGGTTTCTTGCTGCTTTGCAACTTCGTGTTTGTTGGATTTGTTGTTCAGTCGGGCAGTCTGCTGCTCCCGGCTTATTGATTGTTTGGTGTGCCGTTGAGCAGCAGTAACATCGAGTTTTGATACTCGTTTTGGAATTTCAATACGTTGGGGTTCCGGTGGTTTAGGAGGCTGATTTGTCGGTCTTCTAGGAGGTTCAATGGGTACTTGTTCAAGAACCTTATCCGTTAGAGCTGTTGGCATCGATGGGATTGGTAGTACAGTATTATTTGCATTGCCAATGGTTAGATTGGGCTCTTCTGGTAGTAAGATACTCATTTCTTCCTGAATTTTGTGAGTAACCTCATTGGGTATTTGGTCGTTTTCAACTTTGGTAGTGGCAATTGTTCTTGCTTTCGCAGGAGAAGTCACTGAGGTTTGTGTCGAAACATCAATGTGTTGGGGAGCTGTTTGATCTGAGAAGACAGGCGTTATTTCTGTAATCTGCTCCTGTAACGTTCGATGAAGTAGCGATTCTGGAACCGGTGGAACAATAGGCAAGTCTCCTGGTGGCAAATCCTGCGATGGCATTACCGGTTCGACGTGTTCGATGTCAAATAACACCTCTCGCTGTTCGCCTTGGATTGGGGCAAGGTTGCTACGATTCTCGGTGGCTACAGGACTGGGGTATTCGGATAGAACTTCGTGCGTTTCTGTATATATGCGATTTGCAAAATCATTTTGTTCTTTCAATAGTTCTGTGGGCGCAGCAATAGTCGTAGATTGAATAATAGGGGCTATTTCTTCTGCATCCCACTGCACGGCCAACAGCCAATCTTCACCGTAGGATGAATCAGAGAGAGCGGGTGTTTCAGCTGGTGGCGGTTCGTCTTCATTAGGCGCAACTACTTGTTCAGCAGGACTATCGGAATCATCATTGGTTGACTCTTCTATTTGTTCTTCAAGTAGATTCGATTCAGAGAGAATATCAACATCAGTAAATCCGCCTATTTCTAATGCTGTAGGGTCATCTTCGCAGCTGTAGTGGGTAATGGTGAGGCAGCCATATTCTTCTTGCTGATCGGTCGAGCTACCTGAAGCCAGTAGTTCGTCTATTACCCGTTGGATCCGCGGATCGTCGTGGAGGATGCCGGGATGTGGCTTGCCATCCACACAGAACTGGAAGCCGCTGGCTGTTCGCATCAGCTGCATGGTGAATCTGTATGTTTTACCAATCGTCTCGGTAGTGTTTTCAACCGTCCTCGATGGTTCGTAGGTTTCTTTTTTTAGAACGTTTTGCTCTATCTGCTGAGTTGGTACTTCATCGGCAGATGGTAATGAGATTTGTGGGATTTCTGCTTCTACAACATTGATGCCATCTTCTGCCTTGACCAATACATGAAGCCGTTGGTCTTCGGTATCCAGTGGGGTAGACAGTGCTACGCCGTGCTCCTGTAATGTGTTGGCAACTACGTTTGCTGTATCGTGTGTCCATGTTTGGTGCTCAAAAGGCTGTAGATCGAGTTCATAAAATAGCATACGTCGCAGGTCTGGATCCTTGGTGTTCGAGAGGGTTTCAAGGCTTTTCTGTTGGCTTGATTCAGTGAGTGGTGCCTCGAATAGCTGAACGTTATTGTATTCGTTCTGGAGTAGGTAGTATGCAGTTGGCCAGGTTGGTTTGTCAGACTGATCTTGTTCTAACCTTTCACGTTCTTGATCATGTTGGTGGTGTAGATCAAGGGAAGTTTCAATTGGCTGTGGTATCTCGACACTTTTCGGTTCATCGAGCATTACCTCGGATCGGTCCCAGGTTTGTGTAATGACGCCCATTGATTCAGGTTCGGCAGACATGAAATCCCCTCCTTGCGCTTCAGAAGGGGATTTTGGATAAAATCTGTTCCTTCTGCTGCGGAAGGCTCCGGATTTTACCGGAGAAAAAACATACACAACGTCGGTAGCCTGACTCGTGTCCTTTTCGGACCATTACAGTTGCGGCACAGTGCCGGAATTTCACCGGACTTCCCCAAACGTTCTGTCGAATTATTACGTGCATTGACCGTACGAGATTGTTACAAGCCTGTCAAATTTAATAGGTGTAGATGTAGGTTGCGCCCAAGCCGGCTGATTTGGGAATGACGCGAGTTGGCTGCTTGGTTGGTAGCTTGAAGGCATGCGAAATGACCATTGATCCAGGCTGTAGTTCTTTGGCAAACTTTGCCTCAAATTTTTCAAGCATTGCCGGTAGGAGGTAGCAGTAGACAACGTCGACAGTTGATAAATCTGCGTCATAGGCACTGCCGGTACGAATTTGAACATTCTGAAACTTTCTCGTACGCAAGCGTGCTAGAACATTCAGTAGGGGAGATATCTCGACCCCGCGTACCTGCATACCAGTTTTGGCCGCCGGAACGAGAAGATTGCCAATGCCGCTCCCCAGTTCAAGGAAGGTTCTATTAGGATTTGGTTCTGCTAGTTCAAGTATTGTAGGGAATAGTGTTGTCGGGCTACTTACATAAGGCGCCCCACTGACGACCGAGTAAAGCGATGAAAAGCCATAGATCAGCGGCAGTATCGAAAGTAAGAGAACGGCAACCGCCGCAATGCTAAGCATCATATATCCAATATACACAGACTCAACAAAATTGTACTGCGTATGGTAAGTCCTAGTTGGCTTTGCCAAACACGGACAAGATTTCTCTCTATTAGAAAAATCGTATTGTTCGAAATCTGGTGGACCCGGGCGGAATTGAACCGCCGTCCGGAAGGAGAATAGGCGCAGTTGACGAGCGTAGGTTTCCCCGCGTTTTCTTAGGCGCGCTACTCGGGGAAGACTTGCGCGATGCAACCTGACAGGTGTCGCGATCGCAAAGGTGTCAGGTAGACCTTCGCGTCACGGCTATCGGTGTTTAGGCGAAAGCTGGTGCGAACGAGAACGCTTGCGCGAACGCGTTACGCACGTTAGTTGCTAAGTTGTTTGCACTTAGTAGCGTGTTCGAAAGATTTACGAGGAAAGAACACATCCTCGGCTCGAGTACGGACCACTCTTGATCCTCCCGTCGAAGCCAGTTCGGGCCCACGTGTTAAACGCATGTTATGCTACCAGAAAACGGCCCATGTTTCAATCCAGTGGCCTCTTGGGTATACTTGCGCGGAATCTATCCGGAGGCTCCATGGAACGCAAAGAAAAATACGACTACCTGATTCTGGGTACCGGAAACTCTGCACTGACGCTCGGTGCGTTGCTGGCTCATGCTGGCTACCGCGTCTGCATGCTCGAGGCCCATGACATTCCTGGCGGCTACGCTCAGTCGTTTAAGTGGGGTGATTTTTACTTCTGCGGTCAGGTCCACTACATCTGGGGCTGCGGCAAGGGTGGTCGGATTTATGAATTTTTGAAGCACATCGGCCTTGAGAAAGAGATTACCTTTGAGTTATTTGACCCCGACGGCTACGACCATATGGTCATGCCCGATGGCAAGCGAGTCAAGATTCCGTATGGCTTCGAGAATCTCGCCTTGAGCATCGACGCAGCCTATCCAGGGCAGGGCGAAAAGGTCCGGAAGTTCACAGCTGTCCTTGATCGGATTCGCCATGAGCTGAAGCGGGTACCAGATCGAGCCATTACCCCAATTGATATTCTTACCCAGGGCTGGCAGTATCCAACGTTGCTCCGGTATCGGACATCAACGCTCCAAGATGTATTTGACGAGTGTGAGTTGAGTAAGGAATCCCAGGCCGTTTTGATTGCCAACGCTGGCGACATGATGTCGCCACCGAATGAGCTGACCATCTTTGCCTACATGGGCCTGTTTTGCGGGTACAACACTGGTGCCTATTACCCAACCAAGCACTTTAAACACTATATCGACACTCTTGCGAACTTCATTACTAGTCATCGCGGTTGCCATATATTTTACGAAGCGCAAGTGAGTAAGATTCATACATCTGGCGATCGTGTCACGAAGGTAGAAACAGTTGATGGCCGAGTTTTTAGTGGTACGAACGTGGTCTCGAATATCGATCCCAAACGGACTGCCGAGATGATCGGGATGCACAAGTTCCCCCGTAACTGGCAGCACAAGCTGGAATACAAGTACTCGCCGTCGGGCATCATGATCTACCTAGGGCTCAAGAATGCTGACTTGAAGAAACACGGTTTTGGATCGTACAATATTTGGCACCTCGAGCAGTGGGATATGAATAAGATGTGGGAAGAGCAGGCCCATGGTGATTTCTCGAATCCGTGGATCTTCATCTCAACCCATACCCTTCACACAAAAGAGCGGGGGACGGTGGCACCAAAAGACTGCGACATTATGGAGATTGCCACCTATACCGAGTACCAGTGGCTCAAGGATCTACGAGACAAGGACTTTGAGGCCTACGAACGTGAAAAGAGTCGGCTTGCCGAACGGATGATTGATATTGTTGAACAACACTACTTCCCCGATATTCGAAAGCACATTATCACGAAGGTGATCGGGTCGGCCTCAACGAACGAGGACTACGCTTGGGCACCGCAGGGCAATGCCTACGGGATGGCCTTCACCCCAAACCAGGTTGGGCCGGGACGATTTGGCTTCAATACGCCGTGGAGTAATTTTTACCTGTGCAATGCGACAGCCGGCTACGCTGGCATGCACGGTACCACGGGGAATGGTTGCAATCTCTACCAGCAGCTGACGGGTGATGTGTTTTACAGTGGCAAAACGGCGCCGACCGACGAAGAACTGATTGCGGCGCTGCCGAGCGAGTACCCAGATAGATTTAAGGATTCAGCGACGGCCTTGCCAGCCCGAATACCAGAGCGCGAGGCCCCTTCTGTCCAGGGAGCATTTAAGTAGTCTCCGGCAAGATAGATTCCGTTCTCTCCTTGGTAATCTTGTAGATAATTCCGGACCGTCGAAATATATCGGTAGTTGAACTTTGGCATTGCCATTGGCCATCGATGTAGAGCCAATCCCCTAGTGCTTGCAGTGTGACCGCGAAGCTCGGGGCAGATTGTCTGAAGCTCGGTAATAACGTGCCTGTAGATTGCCTCATCCGCCTCATCCATAAGTTCTCGGGCAGCCGCCTCACGCAGATACACATTCATAACCGCCCGACCATCGCAAACAAAGCCGTTGTGTTTGTTTTCTTCGAAGGTATAGCTACCTATTACTGCATGTTCTTTGAATGGCACGTAGGTGCAATGTGACCCGTCAGCAATCCCGGCCGGCACTTCGACTGCAACCGTGATTGTGGCAGCATATTCAACTGAATTGAGAAGCGTTGATAAGCGTTGAGATGGGTTCTGCAGCAGGTTAAGCGTAACGTACGAAGGCGTGGCCAAGATAACCCGGTCAAATGATTGATTGTCCTGACCCGTGAAATGTATATCGATTCCGTCCGTATTATGTGTGATTGTCTGAACATTACTCCCATATTCAACGGGTACGCGTTCGGCCAGTGCATTGGCAATAGCCGCCATGCCGCCTTGGGTATATCTTGGCGTGAATTTGCGCGTTGGCGATAGGGTCATGTGCAAGAGCGCAATCATTGCCGCCGCACTCATCTCATCGGTTCGATGAAACTGCATCGCCCCGGTGAATGGATCGGTGATAAAGTCGTTAACTTCTGGGTGAACATGATGGTTGACGTAGTCGGCAGCCGTACTGGTGTCGAGTTCTGATGGTACGGTTGAGAGGTCGAAGAAGTCCAGTTCGGTCGGCATTGATCTAACCTGAATCAGCCAGCGTAATAAGGCTGCCCGCGCACCCCATGAGAGCAGTGGTTGGTTGAGTATGTCGTGAATGCCACGCAGGTGCAAAATGTGGGTTTTGCCATTACGCATAAAGCGTTGGGCACAGTGATGCTCGTAGGGAATCCAGGGAATTCCAAACTCTTCGGCGTACGATCGCATTTGGGTGTAGTTGTTGGAAAAGAAGGCTGCGCCTGCGTCGAACATGAGTCCATCAACATGCGTCGTGACCATCCGCCCGCCTGGCTTTTCGGCTTTCTCAAACACCGTTACATCAATGCCTTGCTTAGTAAGTTCGTACGCAGCAGCAAGACCGGCAATGCCGGCTCCAATGACTGCAACGCGTTGTGTAGGCTTGTACTCGGTGTGCATCTGGTATACTGCTGTCGTTAGTCTAGTCGGTTCTAATCTCACTCACAAGTTCATGCACTACGATCTCTGCATAATTGGTGCCGGTCCTGCTGGAATAGAGGCTGCCTTGCAAGCCAGGGCGGCTGGTTTGTCGTATGTGTTGCTTGAACGGTTTGATGCTGGATCATACATCGACCAAACCATGCGCAACAAGAAATTTTATGTCGTGTACGGCACCAATACCGCCCAACACACCGGACTCTTGGCGTTTCCCGATCGAGTCAAAGGGCATGAGCTGGTGACGCTTTGGAAAGAGCAGGTTGCGGATCTGAATTTTTTGCCTCACACCACTGTCACGAGAGCCGATCGGGTAGATGGTGGATTCCAGATCGAAACCTCAAAAGACACGATCAAAGCAACATCCGTGCTCTTGGCAAGTGGCACCTTTGAGAGTCGCAAGCGGCTGGGTGTTGAGGGCGAAGAGGGCAACGAACTCGTCCAGTACGAGTACGACTACTACACCGAGTATGAGCAAGAAGACATTGTGGTAGTTGGTGGCGGCAACAGCGCTGTCGAAACGGTCATTGGTATTGCCGAGGGCGGCGTCGACAACACGCTGACCCTGCTCGTTCGAAAGCCAACCTTGCACCAAAGTGTCACCGACCGAAACCAGGCAACGCTCAAAGAGCTTGTTGATGCTGGGCAGGTCACCGTCCACTACGAATCGACGGTCCAACGGATTGGCAGCGACCAGCTTACGGTAAAGGTGGGTAGTGCAACCCAGACTCTGCCCTACCACCGCATCTTCATTCAGATTGGTTTTGAGAGTCCAACGGTATTCTTAGAGCAGATGGGTATGAAGGTTGTTGACGGCCAAGCCCAGTACGTCAAACAGACCTTCGAAACGAATGTCAAAGGCCTATACATTGCCGGAACGCTTACTGGTGCTGATTCGGTTGTCGAGGCGTCAGAGCAAGCAATGAAGATCGTTGCGTCGTTAGTAAAAACACGTCAGGGGGAACATGTTGCTGCAGCAGTTGCGGGCTGATTTTCGGTTTGGTCCGTTCTCGATTGCCGACACGCTCGGTTCGCTGGTCATTGTCTACTTCATTGCCCCGTGGCTAAGCGCCTTAGTTCGTAAACTTGGTTTTGAGGTTCCCCGATCATCTTGGCTTTGGCTGACCGTACCTGTCGCCCTCATTACCCACATTTTTGTCCGCCCAGACACGCCACTGACCAGAATGTTCTTCGACCCAACCGGCAACTACCTCGCCAAACTGGCACTAATTGCTATGCTCTATCTTGGCTTCCGAGGTATTAAGAGAATCAAGTAGGCCTTTTCGCTCTTTTTTATTCCCCACGCATGTCGCGGTCGAGGGCGCGTTTTTTGTGTTTGCGTTTTAGGCGGTCGCGTTTTTCGTACTGCTTACGGCCACGGCCCAGGCCGAGTTCTAATTTTGCATAGCCCCGGGCTAAGTAGAGTTTAATTGGAATGAGTGTGAAGCGTTTTTCCTGCAGCTTACCCATCAGCTGGTTAATTTCTTTCCGGTGCAGAAGGAGCTTGCGGGTTCGGGTGGGATCTTCTCCCGCGCCGATGTGGAAGTTCGTCACCACCAGCTCGGCATCACCGCTGCCCTTGGGATATTGAATTCGGGCAAAGCTGCCGCGCAAGTTGACCTTGCCTGCCCGGATCGCCTTAATTTCGCCACCGTGAAGCACGAGTCCAGCTTGGTAGTGCTTGTCAAACTCGTAGTCGTGGAGGGCTTTCTTGTTGAGGCTGATGACGTATTCACCCATACCGTAAGTATACGGGAGAATGAGTAGTCATGAACAGGGAAGGACTTGCCCGATCGTAGAATGCTCGATAATACTGTATCTATGCGAGGGAAACTGATTGTTCTAGATGGTGCCGACGGCGCGGGGAAGGATACCCAAGCCGATCGATTGCTGGCGCATGCTAAGGGTCGAGGCATTTCGGCTGCCATTATTCGGTTTCCTGCCTACGAACAGACCTTTTCGGGCAAAGAAGTCCGCGCCTACCAAAGTGGCCGCTTTGGGGAGTTGATTAATTGCCACCCGAAACTTATCTCGTACCTGTACGCCGTTGACCGGTTTGAGATGCAATCACAGCTACATGAACTACTTAATACGCACGAGCTAGTCATTGCGGCTCGCTACGTTATCTCTAACATTGCCTACCAGGCAGCTCGACTACCAAAAGAAGAACGGCCAGCATTTCGGACGTGGGCTGAAACACTCGATTACGAGGTGCTACATAATCCGCGGGAAGACGCCGTAATCTTCCTGTCGCTGCCAACCGCACTCTCGGATCAGCTTATCGCGAAGCGGCAGCAGGAGACCGAGGGAGCACGAGATATTCACGATGAGAATGCACGGTACCGCGAAGAGGTGCTGGGTGAGTACGAAACGCTCTGCGCGTCACATGATCACTGGTTTAGTATCCAATGTAACGATGGCGATCAGATCCGCTCCATCGAGGATATCGCAACAGAACTCGACCGCCTTGTTTTTGAGCGAGTCTTGGCAACGGTGGAAACGGCATGACCACCAGCGGAGCACTGCCCAGCCAGTTTATTCAGCAAATTTCCCGATTGGGACAGATCACACTTGGTCGCAAACCCGTGCCTGAGGAACAAATTAAGCCGGCTAGTTACGATCTGACGCTTGGTGAACGAGCCTGGTGTGTGAAGGCGACCTTTCTGCCGATTGTTGGCGAAACAATTGCCGGGGTAATCGACCGCTACCAACTGTACTCATTCACCATGGATAAGCCGACTGTGTTGACCGTTGGCTCAACCTACATTATCGAGCTTCAAGAGCACTTTGCACTCGACGCCGAAATTTCGGCTCTGGTCAGCCCAAAAAGCAGTTCGGGACGGATTAATTTATGGGTGCGAACGCTCGTTGATTCGTATCCCCGATTTGACCGTATTCCTCGGGGTTACAAAGGAAAGGTCTACGCACTCATCAGTCCGAAAAGTTGGCCAGTACGGATTCGGCCAGGGGACTCAGTAACGCAAGTTCGATTTTTCCGTGGCACAAATGGCCAGCTATCGAGCTTTGAGTTGGCCTTGCTCAATAAAGAGGTGGGCCTCACCTACGATCAAGAAGGAAACTTGCTGAATGACTCAGAGAGTATCGTAGATGACGGCATCATGTTGACGGCTGACTTAGACAGAGACATTAGTGCGTATCAGGCCAAGCACACAATGGAAGTGTTGGATCTGCAAAAGGTTGGCGGCCACAGCTCAGAAGATTTCTTCTATCCAATTAATGGCAACAAGCATCGGGAACTTATTTTGAAAGAAGGTGAATTTTATATTCTGCCCTCATTCGAG
>JBBUCD010000048.1:0-9618 GCA_038057955.1 Patescibacteria group bacterium
TATCAACCGGAGGCTTACGTTGCGCGCACCGATACATACATCGAAAAAGAAGCCGATATTAACCAAGAAATTGATCGGCTCCGACATGCCGCCACCGCTGCCCTGTTGAGTCGGCAGGATGTGATTGTCGTTGCCTCTGTGTCGGCTATTTATGGCCTGGGATCACCAGCCGAATACAAGGAGACGATCCTGCCACTGCAGGTTGGCGAACGAAAAACCCGGGAAGAATTGATTAATCTGCTCATTGATATGCAGTACCTGCGCAGCCAGGGCTACGAGCGCGGCTCGATCTTCGTTCGTGGTTCACGCCTCGATATCATGCCACCAGGACTCGACCACATCATCCGGATCGAACTTGACGATGCGACCATCAAGTCTATCCAACTCCTCCATCCAGTCAGCCAGGCAATCGAAGAGACACTCCACCACATCGCCATCTTTCCAGCCAAGCACTTTGTGATTGCGCCGAATCTCTTGCAGAACGCCCTCACATCAATCGAACAAGAACTAACCCAGCAAGTAGCGGATTTGACCAAGCGCGGCAAAATTATGGAGGCCGACCGCCTGAAGCGACGGACGCGCCACGACATGGCCTTACTCAAAGAAGTTGGCTACTGCAATGGCATCGAAAACTATTCCCGCCACCTCACGGGCCGTCCAGCCGGCGAGGCACCGAGTACGCTCCTGGATTACTTCCCATCCGATTTTTTGACAATTATCGACGAGTCGCACGTGACCGTCACTCAAATTGGCGGCATGTACGCTGGCGACCAAGCGCGGAAAGAGACCCTCGTCGACTACGGCTTCCGCTTGCCATCAGCCAAGGATAATCGCCCACTGACCTTCCCTGAATTCGAGGCTCGCACACCCCAACGAATCTACCTCTCAGCCACACCTGGCAAGTACGAACGCGAACACTCACTCCAAATTGTTGAGCAAATCATTCGGCCAACTGGCCTGATCGACCCTCAAGTTGATATCCGCCCAACCGCAGGCCAGGTCGAGGATGGTATCAAAGAAATCCAGCTCGAGGTTGGCAAGCACCAACGGGTCCTCGTGACGACACTGACCAAAAAGATGGCCGAGGATCTGGCCTCATTCCTTATCAAAGAAGGCGTCAAGGCGACTTACCTTCATTCCGATGTCGATACCATTGAACGGATTCGAATTCTGGGACAACTGCGCAAAGGTGAGGTTGAGGTATTGGTTGGTGTCAACTTGCTCCGCGAAGGGCTCGACTTGCCCGAGGTCTCATTGGTGCTCATCTTCGATGCCGACCGCGAGGGCTTTCTCCGATCCGATACCTCGCTCATCCAAACGATCGGCCGGGCCGCTCGGAACGTCAATGGCCGTGTCGTCCTCTACGCCGACGTCAACACCGGCTCGATGAAGCGCGCACTCGATGAGACTGATCGCCGTCGAACCATCCAACTGGCCTACAATAAGCAACACAACATTACGCCCCAATCGATTCAGAAGGCGATTATGAGTATTGTGCCAGACGAGATTAAGCCCGCTGCCCCAGAGCTGGCCGAATCGCTCGATCCCGACAAGCTACCATCCCTCATCCGCCAACGTGAGGCCGACATGAAGCAAGCTGCCAAACAACTCCGGTTCGAAGAAGCCGCCCTCATCCGCGACGAGGTCATGCAACTCCGCAAGCTCCAGCGTCAATTTAGGGATCGGTAACTTGTTCTACAGTACAAAAAAAAGAAGCCCGCGCCTGTGTTATTCAACACTGCTCGGACTTACTTATGACATATAGTGACACGATCATTTGTGTAATTCAATAGCTTTACCTGTTTTCGTAATAAGCAGTAGCCTTTTCATCTTATGGATTCTTGTTAACCTTACCTGTAGTTCGTGTCGTATTTTCCTATGATCCATCTTCGAGCGCCTGGCATCAAATACAATATTTTCCGCTTGCTTAAGGGCAGACTGGAGTGCATGTTGAATTGTGTATTTCCCATCACCCGTAGGACTTTTCAGTTCCCACAACAATCCATCGATCATGAAATCTGCTGTCTTGTGTAAGGTATGTGATAGAAAATGCACATCTGTCACAAAATGCCTCGACAGAATATTCGCTGCAGTTATTTCGTATTGTTGAGGGTAAGGTGTAATACCTGACGGAATTATCACTTGACCAGCGAGTTTCGTGTTGCGAGTTCTCGACATTATTTTTATCGTAACACTATTATATTCACTAGGTATCCAAATGTAATCAGGCTACACACTCATCCGCGACGAAGTAATGCAACTGTGTAAACTCCAAAGGTAATTTAGAGATCGATAATAACTGTGATAAAATTGTTCAATAGCATTATGGAGGGGCATATGGCAATTGATGGTATTGGTAATCCCGAGTCAAGTCCACACAAATCTTGGGAGACCCCCCCCGATGATGGTTCTGAACTAGATTCAGCTCAAAAAGATCTTGAACAAAGCCCAGCCAAAGAAACTCCGATTGTTCACGCCCAGACTCCCCAAGAATTCAGTACTCCGACAGTCTCACCTGAAAACATTGCTGCTTCAGAAGCTGTAAATATTCCAGAATCAGTAGACAAACTGATCGAGGCACGGGTTGCGGCTGCATTACATGAGAAAGAAGAAGAGGCAGAATCTAGTAGATTACATAGCGAGTCACGATACGAAATGGATATGCGAGGTAAGTATTTTAAATCTGCTTCAGACATAATTTTAGATAAAAAGAGAGGGAATCCTGAAATTCGCGCATCGCTAAAGCTGCCAGAAAATTATTCGTACATGCCAGATCTACCCCTCAGGTCGATCCAAAGAATAGACAATGAAATCGCAAAAAAACTACTTGATTCACGACGTATTTTTGCACTCACAGAATTCAGTCACGATCACCTTGTACGTAAAGAATTCCTACATCCTGAATCGTTGTCAATCGGTGCAATTATTGAACTACGTGATGAGATAGTTAAGAAAGCTTTAACGAAAAGAGAGATAAGCTATAACTTTCAAAGATCCCGCGATGCATACCAAGAACTAGCTGTTAATGGAAACGAGAATAATAATACAGAAAATCGAGCTCTCGCCGAACGAGATCGCTCAGAAAACACCGAACTATATGATGCATTTGTAGAACTACTCAGCAAGGAAGGCATGGATGTAACTGAAGACGAATTACTCACTAATTGCTTTTTCTCTAAAGAAATTGTCAAAGCCTTTCAAAAATGCACAGAAGCGCGAAAAGGATACGAAGACGGACCATTTGTTGGAACGGTTCGCGAACTGCCGATACCAATCATTCGCATGCTTGCAACACACAAAGATACACAAGATTCATTCAACAACTTTCGATCGTATATTTTGGGCCGCGATCCCGAACGACAGCAACTGGCAGTGAATGCACTGACCCCTCCTGTTGCTGCCGAGCTTGGGCTGACTATGGATATACTCAAACAGCACAATCTTGAACGTAAAAACCAAAAGGATCTCAAAGAGGCACTGAAAGATAATGCTGATTTTGCTAAAGCCTACGAAGAGGGGAAGCTTGGTGAATGGCTTGATCGGGACAAACCAAAACCAAGTTCCTCCTTCAAACCCTAGAACGCTGACTAAATTACCAGCGATACTGTTTGGTTTTTGTTCGGAAAGTCGGTATACTGTAACGCATGAATAATGTTATTTCTGTGCGGGGGGCACGGGAACATAATCTAAAGAACATCGATATCGACATTCCTAAGAATGCCCTGGTTGTGATTAGTGGCATTTCGGGGTCGGGTAAGTCGTCGTTGGCGTTCGATACGATTTACGCCGAGGGCCAGCGCCGCTACATTGAGTCTCTCTCGAGTTATGCCCGTCAGTTCTTGAGCCAAGGCAACAAGCCGGACGTCGACTCGATCGAGGGCTTGTCACCAGCGATCTCAATCGACCAAAAATCTGCCTCACACAATCCCCGCTCGACCGTTGGTACCGTCACCGAAATTTACGACTACCTGCGCTTGCTCTACGCCAAGATCGGGCTGCAACACTGCGTCAACTGCGGCCACTTGATTACCCAATCGACAATTGATGAGGTGGTCGACCATGTCATGGCCAAAGTCCCGAACGAGGCGAGTATCCGAGTTCTCGCACCAGTCGTTCGAGCTCGAAAAGGTGAGTACCTAGAGCTAATCGCCCAACTCAAACTGGAAGGTCATACCAAATTTGTTATCGATGATGTCAGATACGACTCGAAGGATACGATCCCAGCCCTTGAGCGGTATAAGCAGCACTCAATTGCCGTTGAGATTGATGCCTTCTCGCTGAATGCAGAGTCGATCCTCCGCCTCCAGGAAGCAATTGAGCTTGCCGCCCAAAAGGCCGAGGGTGGTGTAAGTATTCTTATCAATGACGAACCACTCACCTTTAACCTGAAGTCGATGTGTAGCAACTGTGGTGAGCCCGGCGTCGAACTTGAACCTCGGCTGTTCTCGTTCAACAGTCCCATCGGTGCCTGCGAGCAGTGCGAGGGATTGGGCGTTGACCGGTCGATTGATCCGGAACTCATTTTGCCGGATGATACAAAGACGATTGCCCAGGGCGCCTTTTTGCCGTGGGATTACTCAAGCAAAAACTGGTATGGTTTTTTGCTTCGAGCCGTCTGTGAACACTTTCGAATCGAGATGAATAAGCCTGTCAAAAACTTGAGCGACGAACATCGCAAACTGCTCTTGGATGGGACAGGTAAGACATTACGAATCCCAGCCAGCTACTACGCACAGGGTAAGCTGCAAACCATGAACGTCTCGTTCCGCGGCTTGGTACCAATGATCCGACAGCGCTGGCGTGACACCGAGTCCGAGGCAACACGGCAACAGCTCGAAAAATACATGACCGAGACGCCGTGTGGGACCTGCCGCGGCAGCCGACTCCGTCCAAGCGCGCTCCTGGTGACTATTGGCAAACGCTCAATCGCCCAACTTTGCGATTTACCCGTGCCTGAACTGCGAGAATTCTTTAAGACGGTCTCATTCTCAACTCGGGAAACCACCATTGCCGAACGAGTTTTGAAGGAAATCGATTCACGGCTGCTCTTTCTCGATAACGTCGGCTTAGGCTATTTGTCGCTCAACCGATCCGCTGCCACGCTGGCGGGCGGCGAGGCACAGCGAATCCGACTGGCCAGCCAAATCGGCAGTCGACTGACTGGCGTACTCTACGTACTCGACGAACCATCAATTGGCTTGCACGCTCGGGACAATACCCGACTACTCACCGTCCTCAAAGAACTACGTGATATTGGCAACTCGGTCATCGTCGTCGAGCATGACGAGGAGACGATTCGCGAAGCCGACCATCTAATAGATATCGGCCCAGGCGCTGGACGCCACGGTGGCCACGTGATTGCACAGGGAACACCAGACGAAGTTGCCTTAGTTGAAACATCGCTGACCGGTCAGCACTTAGCGGGCACCCTCGGCATTGCCGTACCAGAACAACGACGCAGCTCAAATGCCTTTATCTCGGTAGTTGGCGCCCGTGAACACAACCTACAACGTGCCACCACCCACATTCCGCTCGGCACCCTCACCTGTATTACTGGCGTTTCGGGCTCGGGCAAATCAACCTTGGCCATCGATGTCCTCTATAATTCGCTGGCTCGAACACTCAACCGGTCACTCGTGAAACCAGGTAAGCACGAGCGAGTTGAGGGGGCTGAGCACCTCAAGCGGGTCGTCATGATCACGCAATCCCCGATTGGTCGAACGCCTCGCTCTAATCCCGCCACCTACACTGGCGTCCTGACGCCAATTCGAGAGTTGTTTGCAACCACACGTGATGCCAAGATCCGCGGCTACGCACCTGGCAGATTCTCATTCAATGTCAAAGGTGGCCGATGCGAAAACTGCGAGGGCGAAGGCGTCATGACGATCGAGATGCAGTTTTTGCCCGATGTCTATTTGCCGTGCGATGTCTGCAAGGGAAAACGCTTCAACCGAGAAACATTAAATGTTCGCTTTGCTGGCAAATCAATCGCTGACATCCTTGAGCTTACAGTCGAGGACGCAGCACTCTTCTTTGCCGACCTGCCACGAATTGCTGACACGCTCGAGGTGCTCAAGGAGGTTGGCATGGGCTACATTCAGCTTGGGCAGTCAGCTACTACCTTATCAGGTGGCGAGGCTCAACGTGTGAAGCTGGCAGCTGAACTTGCGCGGCGTGGCCGGGGTGGCACGCTCTACATTCTCGACGAGCCAACGACTGGCCTCCATATCGCCGACATCAAAAAGTTGCTCCACGTGCTCAATCGATTGGTTGACCAAGGCAATAGCGTACTGGTGATTGAGCATAATTTGGATGTCGTCAAAACTGCCGACTGGGTCATCGACTTGGGCCCGGAAGGTGGCGCTGGTGGAGGAAAAATTGTTGCGACGGGAACGCCAGAAGATATCATCAAGGTTCCGGCATCACATACCGGTCGATATTTGAAAGCACTCCTCAAACCAAAACGATGAAGCGGGTATTCATTCCAAAAGATGTCAACAAACTCCCAAATTCACCTGGCGTGTACTATTTTCGTGATGCCAAACAACAGATTCTGTACGTTGGTAAGGCCACCTCATTAACCCACCGCGTCCGATCGTACTGGCAGCGGCCACTCGATGGTCGGCTGCAGCTGATGCTGCCACAAATCACCTCAATCGAGGTTCAGCAAACGGAAACGGCGCTCGAGGCACTGTTGCTCGAAGCGAATGAGATTACCCGGATCGACCCACCCTTCAATGTCCGTGGCAAGGACGACAAAACCTTTGCCCAGATTGCCATTACAAAAGAAACGTTTCCGAAAGTACTCATACTGCGGCCGACCCAAAAATCCCCCAAACCGATTGCCCGGACGTTCGGGCCGTACACCTCGGGATTGGCAGCGAGGCGAGCCCTCAAGGTACTTCGTGGCATTTTCAAGTTCCATTGCACTGGCATTGCTCGATCAGGCCGCGCCTGCCTCTACCGCTCGCTCGGCGAGTGTCCCGGCGTCTGTACGGGCGATATTTCCGTCGCTGCCTACCGTTCGACTATTAGAAAGATCATTGCCTTCCTTGAGGGCAAGAAAAAGTTCATCATCAAAGATACCAAGCGGGCGATGGCCCGTGCCGCCAAGGAAGAGCGGTACGAAGAAGCAGCGACGCTACGCGACGAGCTCTTTGCCCTGACACATATTCGCGACACCGCTTTCATGACCGATGATGTCACCGAATTTTTGTCGAGCGCCCTGCCAGATCGCCTCGAGGCGTATGATATTTCCAACATTGGTGAGCGAGCAGCGGTTGGCTCGATGGTCGTCCTTGACCATGGGCGGCCAAATCCGAGTGAGTACCGCAAGTTTAAAATTCGGGATGCCGCCAAACCAAATGACGTCGGCATGCTCAAAGAGATGTTGAGCCGCCGATTTGGACACCCTGAGTGGCCGCTCCCGGACTTCGTACTGGTCGATGGCGGATCGCAACAGCTAGCTGTGGCCGAACAAGTGCTGCGTGCCGCCAAGCTAGAGATTCCAGCCGCTGGTGTCGTCAAGGGGCCAGACAGGAAATTAGCGAGACTCGTCCTTTCAGCCCGTGCTCGAGCTTGGATGAACCAACGACAACTGACAACCCAATCCTTCGAGCCAGTTGTCCGTATCGCTCGCGATGAGGCACACCGATTTGCCATTACCTACCATCGATCACTTCGAGACACTATCTTCACCCGAGGACACAAGTAGAACGTATTACCGAGCGGCAGGATGATTCGAAATGTCCTGACGATGGGTATGTTTCTCGGTGACACGAAACTCAAGGTACTTACCGAAAAATAATCGTGTTTGGGCATCAATTGCTGGCAGCGATGAAAAGGCGATGTTTGAAATTGGCAGTAAAATTGGCGCCGTGACCCACTCAAGCACAACGCTGAATCGCGAGCGTTTCAAGCGATTCTTTGGCACGGGTGGCAGTAGTAGGACTGAGACTGAGAACGTTACCACTAATCCAATGAGTGCCAGCGTAAGGATGCTGCCATACAGAGGGGGGAAGGTGTAGGCGATTACCTCGTTCTGAAAGCCAGGGTTGAGGTAACGCGGAATCCAGCCAAAAAAAGCCAGAATGACCGAGGTTGTCGCCCAGGAGTAGTGCCCCTCTATCAACCGAGCAACTTGTAGCCACTTATCAAACCGCGGCAATGAGTGATTTCGGTAGACACGCCAGAGTACATACGGAATATCCGAGCAACCACATGCCCAGCGCCGCTTCTGCAGATACTGCTCTCGGAACGTTTCCCAGTACCCCTTCGGCGACAAGACTGCATCTTGGTACACAGGCACATTCAACGGAACAACGTCATGCTTCCCCTGAAACCGGAAGTAGGTTCGCCAAAACTGATGTCCGTCCTCAACAGCAGTTTTTACCGACCAGTAGTCGGTTTTGACCAATGCCGCAAAGCTCTGGGCATGTGCCGAAAAGTTCCGCAGGCGATAGGGCCTCGTTGACTCCATAATCTGCCAAAATGAACTACCAAGTGCCACGGAACGGATTGGCAACGGCACATCCCAGATATTATTGAAGAACATCGGGATTGGCTGAAAACTAGCATACAGTGGCGTCGGGTGACGCAGTAACGCGCAGCTCAATGCCGCAAAATACTTCTTATGGACTCTGTTATCAGCATCGAGCGTGGTGCAGATTACCCGGTCATAGCTGATCTTCTGACTATCCAGATACCGCTCTGACAGTCGGCCCGCCCAGCTGATATTGCCACCCTTACCAATGACTTCCCCTTGAATATCAGGTGGGTGTTTCGAAACGAAAATATGACCGAACGTTTTTCGATAGTCCTTCTGTATCATCTGCTCCACGGCAGCTGCATTTTCTGCAAACCGTGCCTCACAGGCGACGACTACGAGCAGTTGCCGCATAGGATACTCAGACGCCTTAATTGCTTCTAAAGTCGATGCAACAATCAGCGGATCCTCTTTTGAAACAGCGACGATCACTAAGTGGTAGAGCTGATCCACGGTGTCACGAGGGTAGTGATCATTCAACTCTTGCAACCAATTTCGCTGGATATCGCGCCGATACCGAACGTACCCAACAATTAAGCGCGCTGACATCAGCAAGGAGCGTGAGAACCAAAAAAGAGCGTAGACCAACATGAAACTAGCAACAATTGCTGGAGCAAGAAACGATCCGATCAGTAAAAGCCCAAAGCTTCCCCAGGTAAGCGTTGCTGGTAAAAATTCAAGCCACCGTGGATGATCATCACCGCCAGCTACAGTCATCGATACCCCCCTTGAGCAACCACTAGTAGTATCCCAATACACACTTGAATAAAAAGCGTCGCTGTTGCCAGTATCATACTCACGATAACATCCCGACGAAGCATGAAGTGAGCGAGTAATAGATTGAGCAACAACATGCCAAGCCCGAATTGGAGCGGAAGCGGATTAAACGTTAAAAGCTCCGAACGGAACCACCAAATACCTAGGTGTAGCAAAATCGACGCAACAAATAATAGCCGAACGTGTAGACTATATTTTCGATAGTCTGTCATCTGATTGGAGCCGCCTCCGGGATTTGAACCCGGGACCTCCACTTTACGAAAGTGTTGCTCTACCACTGAGCTAAGGCGGCGCAG
>JBBUCD010000049.1:0-6196 GCA_038057955.1 Patescibacteria group bacterium
AGATGGGGACTGCTAATACCAGGGCGATGCTGCCGACCAAAGTCCGGACAATCTCTTCGGCAAACAACTCCCCATTAAGGCTAATCCAGAGTGGCTGCGGATTCTTGGCAAACATGAGAAAGAGGGGGAGTGAGACACCAGCGTAGGCGAGTGCTAGCGTATTCACGAGCGAGATGATGTGCTCCCGGCCAACCTGCGAAGCGCGCTTGAAAAGCTCAAGGGGGCTAAGATCGGGGTTGGCATGTCGTAACTGATCGACAACCGCCACCTGGCCAGTCGTGACATCGTCTAAAACGCCAATGACACCGATCAGGATGCCGCTCAACAAGATGCCCCGAAGATCAACCGAGCCGTTCTGGCCAAACTGGAGATTGAAAGCATCTTCCGTACCAGAGCCTGATAAGTGGGCGACGGCCACAAACCAGAGCGCCAGGCTGACAGCAACAAGTAAGGTGGCGATAGTACTCCCGACCGCAATCGACTGCTGTCGCGAGTATCCATGAGCTATGTAGAGTTTTTCCAGGACGATTAGTGAGGCGGCAACGAGGGTGGTTGGCAGAGGACTCGCCCCAGCGGCAAGCTTAGGAATTTCATAGAGTGCCAACACAAGAATGCTGACTGCCAAACCAAGAAATGAGGCTAGTCCGCGCCAGCGGATAATCAAGACGACCAGCGCAAGGAAGATGATGCCAAACCAAACCAGCTGGTTGATTCGGTACCGATCAATGAAGGCGTAGTACGAGGAGCCGTCGATCTTGTAGCTTTTGACTATCACAAACTGATCGCCCGGCTTCAAAATCTGCTCGGGCCGGATCGAGAAGATTGACCCATGATCAAGCTCAATCTCCTGGCCAGCTTCTGGTCCACTGGTCAACCGAACTTTGAGTAGTTGATATGGCTGGGTCCGACCATCCCCAATATCCAACTCGCCTTGGTCGAGAATCTCCAAAACGGTCGCACGAGCATACTCGTCAGCCGGCAAGGATTCTGCAAAGGCAGCATCAGGCTCCAATGCTTCAAGCGTTGGTTCGTCTCGCACCTCATCATCCTGCGCAAACACAACTGGAGATGTAGCGATGCTTACGAACCCAACAAGAACAAGCAGCAACAAACGAAAAAATGTATTCATATCAGCCCTCCACCAAAACTCTACCACATGAACCGTTCATCCTTCTGCTAGACTTCGGCTATGACAGCAAAACAACGGACGCTGATCGCCGAGACGCCACGAGCAACAGTTGCGCCATCCGACGAACTACTCGACTCAGCCAACGCAGCGCAGCGTGAAGCAATTACTCATGCGACCGGACCATTATTGGTGGTGGCTGGCGCCGGCACTGGTAAAACCTCAGTACTCACCAAGCGGATTGCCTGGCTGATTCGTGAAGGGCATGCGAAGCCAAATGAGATCCTAGCCCTAACCTTCACCGAAAAAGCTGCGGGGGAGATGGAGACCCGCGTCGACCAGCTCCTTCCCTACGGCGCTACCGGCACAGTGGTTGCTACCTACCACTCCTTCGGCGACCAGCTTCTACGTACCCACGCCCTCGACCTCGGCCTGCCGCCAGAATTTCGCGTTCTTGGCAGTGACGAGCAGCGGTTGTTCCTAGAAGAACGGATCGACGATATCGAGGGCTTGATTCAACTCCGACCAGTTGCCAGCTCACGCAAGTACGTCAGCGCCGCTCTCTCTGTCATCAGCCGCGCCAAAGACGAGCTCGTTTCGGCCAAACAGTACACACAGGTAGCAGCCCAACTCCAGGCAAGTGCCAAAACGGATGAAGAAAAAGCCGAGTCGCAAAAGCAACAAGAGATTGCGCTCATTTACGCCTCCTACGAGCAGTTCAAGGCCGAAAAGGGCGTCATCGACTTTGGCGACCAAATTCTCAAACTAGTTGAGCTGTTTACTGCCCGGCCGTCGGTACTGACACGCATTCAGCAACAATTCAAGTTTGTGATGGTCGACGAATTTCAAGACACCAACGTCGCCCAGTACGAGCTCGTCAAACGGATCGTGGCCCCACATCAGAATCTCTGCGTCGTTGGCGATGACGACCAAGCAATCTACAAGTTCCGCGGGGCGGCAACCAGTAATATCCTTGGGTTCAAGCGCGACTTTCCGACTACAAAAACGGTGGTGCTGACAGAAAACTACCGCTCAACCCAGGCCATCCTTGACGCCTCATATACGCTCGTCCAACACAACAATCCCGACCGACTCGAACACCAGCTACAGATCAATAAGCAGCTAACGGGCTTGCAACAGGGCGTCCCACCGCGCTTTGTCTGGTACAAACACGAGGCCGACGAGCTAGACGGCCTGGTCGCGGCACTTGCGGAGATCCGCAAAACCGTCGCTCTCGACAACATTGCCATTCTGGTCCGCAACAACTCACTGGTCTCATCGCTGGCAACTGCCTGCACTACTGCCGATATCCCTTACGTCACCAGCTCCGACAAAAACTTCGTCAACCTGCCCGAGATCCGTGGCGTCATTGCCTTCTACATCGCCCTCACGCAGCCAACAAACTCACTGGCGTACATGAAGCTGGCTTTGTCGCCGTTCTACGACATCGATCCGGCCTGGATGCTGCCCTTCAACGACCTATCGCGGAAGGAGAACAAACATGTCTTTGACATCATGGCGGACGAGGGCCACGCTGCCTGGACCAGACTGCCTGATGAGGGCAAAACGGCCATAGCAGAACTGCGCGATAACCTCATGGCCTACCGCCAAAAAATCGGGGAGCACAATCCTGGTCAGCTACTCTACCAGTTCCTCAAAGACCGCGATGTGCTCGACGGTACCGGACGACTCAAGTCGATGGATGAAGAGCGCCGGATGGCCATGATCCAAAACCTGGCGGCCGTTTTCGAGGCCATCCAAGGCTACATCGAAACAGGGCGTGACACCTTCTCATTAGCCTTCGTCGACCAGCTCGACAGTTTACTGCCAAATATCACGCCGCCGCGGGTCAACCTAGGGCCAGATGCCGATGCCGTCCAGATTCTCACCGTTCACGCCGCCAAGGGATTGGAATTCGACACCGTTTTCCTGCCGTTTATGACGTCGGACCGTTTTCCGGCGCGCGCCAAACACGACCCGCTCGAACTGCCTGCCGAGCTGATTGCTGAAACCTTGCCAACTGGCGACGAGCACTTACAAGAGGAGCGCCGGCTGGCCTACGTTGCTTGTACTAGAGCGAAGACCCGGCTCCTCATCTCTGGCGCCTCACTGGCTGGAGCAGGGAAGCGGCTCAAGAAGCCGAGCCCATTCGTACTTGAAGCGCTCGAGCTTACCTCATTGCCAGATCCCGTTGAACGCGTCCAGCCGGCTGCCCGCGTCAACCGCTTTGCACCCGTTGCCCCACGGCCAACAACCTTGAGTTTCCCTATCTATAACGACCAGCTCTCGCTAACGCCAGCCATGATCGATACCTACCTGCGCGACCCGTACGACTTCTTCTGGAAGTATGTGCTCAAGGCACCGATGTTGCCCTCGAGCCACCTCAGTTACGGCAATGCCATCCACGCTGCCATCGAGGCGTACTATCGGAAGCGCTTAAGCGACCAGCCAGCCACAATTGAGGACATCCTCCGGCGCTTCAGCGAGGCCTGGTCGAACGAGGGGTATGTCAGCCTGATCGAGGCCAACCGCCGTCACGCTGCCGGCGAGGAGACCCTCCGCCGTTTCCTCCGCCGCGCAGACGCCGAAAGCCTGCCGAGCATGGTTGAGGAAACCTTCACCCTCAACTTACCCGGCGTTCGAATCCGAGGACGAATGGACGCCATATTCAAAAACAGTGGCGAGATCCGAGACTTCAAAACGAGCCACGTCACAGACCAAAAAGACGCCAACAAGAAGGTCCGCGAAAACCTGCCCATCCGCATCTACGCCCTGGCCTACCAAAACCGCTTTAAGGAACTACCAAAATCGCTCACTCTCGATTTCGTCGAAGCCAACCTCCGTGCCTCCATCGAACCCGATGCAACGATGCTCGAATCAATCACGACTACGATCGCCGAGGTAGCCGACAACATCCGCGCCAACCGCTTTCCCGCCAACCCCGACAATCCATTCAAAGAGTACGACTAAGGATTTATCAAGGGTAGGGGATCGAGCCAACTTTCAAGGGCTGCTTTGGTTGAGACATAGCCAGCCAGACTCGGCGAGCTGCCGCCAACGTACAGTCCGAAGTGGAGATGTTTGCGCTCGCCATCGGTTTCCGAGGTGCCGGCAGCGCCGAGCACAGCGACTTGCTGGCCACGAACTACGATCGTGCCAACATCGAGCATTGAGGATGGCTTCACATGACCGTAAATGCCAAACACCTGCTTCCCATCAAGCTCGTGTTTCACGACCATCACGCCGCCGTATCCACTGGCAGTTTTACTGGTGACGACGGTGCCCTCGAGCACGGCACGCACCGAAATTTCTCGGTCTCGGTCGGCATCGGACGTGAACTCGGCATCGGCAGCCGTGTGGTACCCACTGAACCGCTCGGGCTGGACTGGTGAGGTGTCCCCGTTGATCAAAATCCCGAACGGCTTCAATGTGACACGTTCGACAAAACCCTCAACCGGCTCACCAATTGCCGTGGCAGGCTTCTCGTCGGCATCAAATTGCAACGAATCAACTATCTTATTGAACTGCTCAACCGGTAGGGCAGGATTACGGGCAATGACATAAAAGACCGACGGATTATCTGTTGATTCACGAATATCCGTCACTTCGTGCTCGCCATTGCGCCAACCGGGTTGATTGGGAAAGTTGGCCACCGAGCCCTTCTTCTTGATCCGATACCGAACCGCTGCTCGGTCATGCAGCGTCAACTCAGTTCGCTCGAACACATCTACCGTAGTCAGAGTGAGAAACCGTTCTGCCTCAAAATAACGAAGGAAGATCTGCGACTTCTCGAGTGGGGTCGAGCCAACTGCTGCTGGATCATAGAGAGCCACTGCCTTACTTTCAGGAATCACGATTGCTTGCCAATCCACTGGAATCTCAACCGTCAGTCGAAAATGATCATCAGCATTCTCAAGGTCAGCCAGGTGAACCGCCTGCATCGATAGTGGTTCTGGCTCTGCAACCGGCGAGCTGCTTATCGTCGGTGTTTGAGTAGCTAGCAACGACGTTGTCTCTAACCGCTGGGCGTAAAGAAACCAGCCAGCGCTAGCACTAGCAAGAATGATGAGACTGAGGAGGACAATACCAATTGGTCGAGGCATGTTACGCGAGACTCAACACATTCGATCCATCGCCGCTGTCATGTGTCAGGCGAAACTTGTGCCCGTTCTGATCTTCAAAATCCGCATGACCGTGTGATCGTGCCTGGTCAAAGAACACCTTTACCTGTTCAGCATCGAGCCGATAGGCAAGGTAGTGCCGACCGGCATCACATTCTTTGGGATACTGTAGGGAGTAATTATGGACTGTTGTATGTTCTAATTCTTGTTCGCTCATACAAAAAGTATACCAAACCCCTTGACTGACAAAAAAAGAAGTCCGAGATTAGCCCAGACTTCATAGTACTCGATACACATTCGGGCTTTTTCGAGCCGTTCCATCTTTTTGAATTAAGGCAAGCTTACAGAGAGTTCTTAAGCAGTGCTGAGTGCTACTTTTGTTCTTTCCTGTCGTAGCGGAAATTTCGGGTTGGGTTGTTGGTCTTGCGCACACTAACTGGTAGCACTGAAGTAGTAGCCCATCCATGAGTGAATGGATTGAAATTGGCAGGACGCTGTACAGTATTTGTCCCTTGAACTCGAGCTTGTGAATGAGTCCAAGAGTAAACAGCCGCTCTAACTTTTCTAACACGGTCGTACGAGTTCTTCGCATTTGTCGTGCAAGCTCGGTCGGGGTCGCATTCATTTGACGACTCAAGACTCGAAAACAGCGCTTAGTCTCGGCATGAATATCACCGAGCACGGCAGTTTGTCGTGCATCCGGTTCGGCAACAAAGAGATAAAGCTTCTCAAGTATCAGGGCCTGTTCAACTGCGCCAAGTACATGATCCAGAAGTCGTCGTACACGCACCTGTACGCTGCCACATTGCGCTCCAGCCAATATTTTCACGAGCTCCTGAGCACAAGCAACACTCAGATATTCTACGCCATCAAATTCGATATAGAGCGCTTTCGATTCGCTGTGACGGACCTCTTCTACTCGCCTATTAAATGCCCGGCTGATTGCGGG
>JBBUCD010000050.1:0-8856 GCA_038057955.1 Patescibacteria group bacterium
GTTGCTGGACCCTCATGTCGCGCCGTAAGCTCTAGCAGATCAGCAACTAGGAGTACTGTATCGAGTAAGTCGTCTATGCCAGTCTTCGCCTTGGCTGACACTGCAACAACCGGCGTCTTTCCACCCCATTCCTCTGGCTGTAATCCAAGTTCAACGAGCTCGGCCTTCACCCGATCAATATTTGCTTCTGGCTTGTCTACTTTATTGAGAGCCCCAATAATTGGCACATTCGCTGCCTTTGCATGCGACAATGCTTCCTTGGTTTGCGGCTTGACGCCGTCATCGGCAGCAACAACCAGAATAGCGATGTCCGTCATAGTGGCGCCATGCGCTCGCAGTGCTGAGAATGCCTCGTGGCCCGGGGTATCCAAAAAGGTAATTGCACGTTGACTACCCGCTTTGTCAGACCAATTCACCTTGTATGCACCAATATGCTGGGTAATACCGCCCGATTCCTTGGCAGCAACCTGGGTCTCTCGAATCGAGTCCAACAGGGTGGTTTTACCGTGATCTACGTGACCCAAAATTGTTACGACCGGAGGACGAGTAACTTGCTCCCCTTCGGTATCTTGCACTGTCTCTAAGATGTCGGAACTATGACTAATAGTCATAGCCAGCTCCTCAGCAAGGATTTCAACTGTTTCTCGGTCAAGAGAATCGTTCATACTAGCAAGTACGCCATTCTTCATCAGTGCACCAATAATCTCAGACGGTGTTCGGCCTGAAAGTTTTGACAGGTCACTGACCGTTACCGTTTGCGGCAAGGTGACTGCTACAGCAGCACGAACCTGCTCTCGTGTTGACTCAACAAACTGAGGTCTGTCGCCAACCTTCTTGAGAGCTTTCGACTCTTTTTTGCTCAGCTTTCGCTGTTTTCTTCGTCCTGCCATGAATGCTGCCTTTCAATCGTGGTTCCTACCTTACCATATATACAAGAATAGTACGAGCGTTGAATGACTAACTTTGCTCTACCAACTCCGGAGCTTCGTCTTCCTGATGGGTAAATACTGTCATTGATGCAACCTTGTCACCCTTACTTGACAGCCTCATGAGCGTCACACCTTGCGTATCGCGACCAAGTCTCTTTACTGATTTCAGTGGTAAGCGAATGGTTTGTCCTTGCTCAGAGATCATAACGACATCACCGGTTTCGTCCTCAACCAACTGCGTACTCACCAAATGACCCGTTCTATCAGTCACCCGTGCAGCCCGCAAACCAATCCCTCCACGGCGCTGAATATGGAACAGGCCGATCTTTGTCCGCTTACCTAGGCCGTGCGTCGAAACGGTGACTAGCTCATTATTCGGATCCTTGACTGTGTTGAGGGCAATGACCTCATCACTGGCTCGCAACTTCATACCGCGAACACCTGCAGCGCTTCGCCCCATAGGTCGAACATCTGTCTCATGGAAGCGAATGGCCTGTCCTAAGCGTGAAACAATCAATAATTGATCGCTGCCCGAGGTAATTCGAACCCACTTTAACTCATCCTCCTGATCAAGTTTCATGGCAATAATGCCAGTCGCCCGAACATTCTGATACGCATCGATCCTGGTTTTCTTCACCACGCCGCGCTTAGTACCCATAAAGAAGTAGTGATCAGCTCCAATATCTACTGGCTTACTTGTAATGAGCGTTGAGACATGCTCGTCTTGGCCTAGCTGAATCAAGTTTACAATCGGGGTGCCCTTCGCCTGTCGCGAGGCTGACGGCAATTCGTACACCTTTGATCGGAACAACCGACCCTTCGAGGTAAAGAAGAGAATATCATCATGGGTATCGGCTACTCGCAGCTCCGTGACGGAGTCTTCGTCTTTTGTGGTCATTCCAACAATTCCCTTGCCGCCGCGGTGCTGTGTTTTGTAGGTTGAGGTCGGGACTCGTTTTATGTAATTTCCGTCCGTAAGAGTGATGACGACCTGCTCGTTCGGTATTAAGTCCTCGGCCGTGAATTCACCAAGGGCTGACTTAACAATTTTGGTTCGGCGCTCATCCCCGTACTTTTCGATCATTTCATCGAGCTCAGTCTTGATGACACCCTGGATTCGCTCATTCGAAGCCAAAATTTCTTTCAAGGTCTGGATTAATTTCAACTTCTCTTCAAGCTCATCCTGCACCTTCTGACGTTCCAAGCCAGAAAGTGCTGCCAATCGCATCTCTAGAATAGCGCTCGATTGAATGTCCGTCAGCGAAAACTTATCCATCAAGGCTGTATGGGCAATTTCCCGATTCTTCGAGCTACGGATGGTGGTAATAACCTCATCAATCCGATCAAGCGCAATCTTTAAGCCCTCTAAGATATGCGCTCGATGCTCAGCCTTCTTTAGGTCATAAGCGGTCCGGCGTCGAACAACGAGTACTCGATGATCGAGAAAGGCTTGCAGCGCATCTTTCAGCGTGAAGACAATTGGCTGGATGCCATTTTGCAGTGCCAGCATGTTGACATGAAAGACTGTCTGCATCGAGGTCATCTCGAACAACTGGTTGAGAATCTTTTTTGGATAGGCAGTCGACTTTAGCTCGATAACAATCCGAACTAAATCTTTTCGATCGGACTCATCGCGTAGATCACTAATACCCTCGATACGCTTGTCCTTCACCAGCTGGGCAATTTTCGTAACGAGATCTGCCTTATTTACCTGGTAGGGAATCTCGGACACAACAATCTGAAAGCCGCCGCTCTTTCGCTCCTCAATGTTGGCAACCGACCGCATAACAATTCGGCCCCTGCCGGTTGCGTAAGCCATCTGGATGTCTGCTTTGTTGTAGATGACTGCGCCAGTTGGAAAATCTGGACCGGGAATGTGCTCCATCAGCTCATCGAGTGTCAGGTCAGGATTGTCAATCAACGCTTTAGTACCCTCGCAAACCTCTCGAAGGTTGTGGGGAAGGATATTTGTTGCCATACCAACGGCAATGCCGATCGCGCCATTAAGTAGTAGATGTGGCACCTTGGCCGGCAGGTACTTTGGCTCAATCTCTGAATTGTCGTAGTTGGGTGCAAAATCAACCGTCTCTTTTTCGATATCTGCTACCAGATCTTCTGTCAGCGCCGCAATCCTCGCCTCGGTGTACCGCATTGCAGCCGGACTATCACCGTCAATCGAGCCAAAGTTTCCCTGCCCATCAACCAGTGGGTAGCGCATCGAGAAATCTTGCGCCATTCGAGCCAATGTCGCGTATGCAGCTTGGTCACCGTGTGGATGATACTTACCGAGTACCTCACCAACGATTTTGGCGCACTTGGTCTGCTTACTGCGTGAGGTCAGCCCCATTTGGTGCATAGCGTAGAGCACACGACGGTGAACCGGCTTGAGACCATCTCGAACATCAGGCAGCGCTCGGGCAACGATGACGCTCATCGCGTAATCGAGGTAACTTTCCGCCATCTCATCGCTAATGCTGCGATGCTCAACGGTACCGATGTTCACATCAATTGTGTTGTCTTTATCGTTATCTGCCATACCGTCCTTTGCCAACTAAATATCTAGGTTCTTCACGGTCGTTGCACGTGTCTGGATAAAGCGCTTGCGAGGAGCAACCTCATCACCCATCAGCATCGAAAACATCTGGTCAGCCTTCTCGGCGTCATCGATCCCAACCCGGAGCAAGACACGGTGCTCAGGATTCATGGTTGTCTCCCAGAGCTGTTCCGGATTCATCTCTCCAAGACCCTTGTAGCGTTGGATACCAATTTTTGCCCCCTTCGGCTTAGCCTCATCACCTTGTTCTGGCTGTTCGCCCCCGGTCGTTTCCATCTCGGCTGTTGGTGTGCCACCCATCCGCACGATCGCTTCTTCGCGTTGCTTTTCGTTGTACGCGTACTCAACCGTGGCACCTTTGGACAATTTGTACAGCGGCGGCTGGGCAATGTAGAGGTAGCCTCTTTCGATTGCCTCACGAAAATGACGGAAGAAAAAGGTCAACAACAAGGTACGGATGTGCTCACCGTCAACGTCGGCATCAGTCATAATAATCACTCGATGGTAACGCATCTTCTCAAGATCCATCTGATCGCCGATGCCAGCGCCCATCGCAACAATCAGCTCTTTAATGTGCTCTGTCCCAAGCATTCGGTCCAACCGAGCCCGCTCCACATTCAAAATTTTTCCACGAAGCGGCAGAATTGCCTGAAACTTTCGGTCCCGTCCCTGCTTGGCAGAGCCACCGGCCGAGTCTCCCTCAACAATGTAGATTTCTGATTTCGCCGGATCCTTCTCACTGCAGTCGGCAAGCTTACCGGGCAAGGTCATACCCTCGAGCGCGCCCTTCCGAATCACTGTCTCACGAGCAGCCTTAGCAGCCAGTCGTGCCCGAGCTGAGAGCAATACCTTGGCGATAATCCGCTTGCCATCTTGTGGATGTTCCTGGAGGTAGTACTGCAATCCCTCAACCGCAACCTGCTCAACAATAGTCCGGACTTCTGGGTTGCCAAGCTTTGACTTGGTTTGTCCCTCGAATTGGGCCTCACCAAGCTTGACGCTCACGATCGCGGTCAAACCCTCGCGGACATCCTCACCAGTTAATGAGGCATCGGTTTCCTTGATGATTTTTTCTGATTTAGCGTAGTCGTTGAGTACGCGGGTCAGCGCAGTTCGAAAGCCAGTCACGTGTGTGCCACCTTCGGGCGTATTGACCGTATTGGCAAAGGTAATCACTCGTTCGGCGTAGTCTTCGGTGTACTGGATTGCAATTTCTACCGAAATGTCATTAATCACCTTGCTGATCGAAATCGCCGAATGGAGTGCGTTCTTGTTTCGATTCAAGTAGCGGACGTGTGAAGAGACGCCACCCTCAAAGTAAAAGCCGTAGCGAACGGGACGCTCCTGTCGCTCATCGGTGGCCAAGATCATGACACCCTTAGTCAGGTAGGCCTGTTGCCGGATACGTTCGACGATCGTACTCCAATCAAAGACAATTTCTTGAAAGATGGTTGAGTCGGGCGAAAAGGTGATCTGTGTTCCCGTTGGATGATCGGCATCGGCTGCGTGTTCAATATCTTTGACGGGGATACCGCGCTGGTACTCCTGCCAGTGGTGGACACCTTCCCTCCAGACATCGGCCCGCAACGAACTCGACAGAGCATTGACCACTGAGGCACCGACGCCGTGCAGACCAGAGGAGACCTTGTAGCCCTCGCCGCCAAACTTACCACCAGCATGGAGCGTCGTCATGACCGTCTCGAGTGTCGACTTCTTGGTGGCCTTATGGATCTCGACCGGAATACCTCGTCCATTATCCCAAACCTGAACGGTACTATCCGCCTTAACGGTCACCTCGATTCGAGTGGCATAACCAGCCATCGCCTCGTCGATCGCATTGTCGACTATTTCCCAGATCAGGTGGTGCAGGCCGGCAATGCCGGTACCACCGATGTACATACCCGGCCGCTTGCGGACTGCTTCGAGTCCTTCAAGCACCGTGATGTCGGCGGCGGTGTAGTTTCCTTTTTGCTTTTCAATATCAGCCACAGTGAACTCCAACTGAATAGTGCCGCGTACTACCGCGTTCGGCGATCATCTTTTCTGTCCTTGTAGTATACCAGTGCTGACAAGCCAAAACCACCATGCATCATTGTGGCCGTAGAAGCAAATCAGCAACCACTGTGCCACTGTGGAGCTGCTGTTCGTCCTTGAGTACTGTTAGCTGCTCCTGCAAAACGCCTGACTGCTTCTGATAGTACAATTCGTAGTCCGATCCACTGACCGACGCAGGCGTTCGGTAGCTGAGTTGCAGACTACTCGTATACCCTGGATCGGTTGTCAGCCAGATCCCAAACACGGTCTTATCAGCTTC
Organism: Patescibacteria group bacterium; assembly: GCA_038057955.1. Classification (GTDB taxonomy): domain Bacteria; phylum Patescibacteriota; class UBA1384; order JACPKC01; family JACPKC01; genus JBBUCD01. The sequence continues at coordinate 5,798 of JBBUCD010000050.1, forward strand.
GAGCGTTGTATCGACTGTCGTTGTTGACGTTCCATTGAGCGTCGCGCTCATGAATTGACTGCCGCGGGGTACGACGATTCGCAGGTAGTTATTATTCCTGAAATCTGGCCAGACGCCGTCACCGGTATGGGTCCGTTCCACAGTTAATTGGTGAGTGAGTAACCCGTCTGCCTGCGAACGAATCTGCAGCTGACTTTCTTGCGCGACTGACAGACTGCTTTTATAGCCAACGATCTGGGCATTGTTGAGGTACAGATAGTCACCGTCGGTCGTTGGTATCTCCCCTGCCCAGCCGCGCGCAATAATACGTCGCTCGAGGGCCGGATCATACTGAAAGAGCTGCACCTGATTCTCATCGAGCTCTTGCCGAAGTAACCGAGGGAGTTGCACGGCAATCCGCGGTTCTCGCACTCGTGCGAGCAGAGCGGGCAATAGCTTTGTCAACACGGATTTTGGCTCGTTCGCCGCCTGCTGCACAGGGTCTAGATAGTAGTCGAGCTCTATTTCCTTCGCCAAGACATCAAAAAAATTGTCTGCTGTCAGCGGCACATCGAGCTGGGCAAGCGTGATTGGGCCAGTCAACCGAAGTACGTCCTGAACCACCGAACCATTGATCGCAATGACGCCATCGACAGCCTCACCCCCTTCTTGTTCATAAAACCAAGCAACTCGTCTGGCTGCATCGCGAAAATCTAGATCCCAATTTGCGTCTCGCATCGCCCAGGTAATGCCCGGTAGGCCCTGCGCCATCGGGCCGGGCAAGGCAATGTGATACTTATCTGTAAACGCCTTGTCTCGCTTATTGATGTTCGTATCGATTTGGTAGCGTTCAATGCCAGTCCGACCAATATCAACCACCGCAAAACTACCGATGAAGCCTCCGCTCGGTCGAAGCTCGGCATTATTCTGAAAGAGCACCAAGTAGTGTCCGGGAGGCAAGACCGACCGAAGTGCCATGGTCATCTCGGCATCAGCACTGATTGCCACACCGATGGTGCCAATTGCCAGCACAAGCACAAATACGCAGAGCGTTAGGGCAATTCGAAACGTCAAGAGCGGTACACCAGGACGCGTATCTGTTATCCGATCTTCGGCGGACCGAATCCCGTCAACCGCCCCCCGCATGCTCTAGGCTTTCTTCTGTGGAATAGCGAGCGAGAGCAATAACAGTACAAAGAATCCAAGAACTAGACCAGCCACTGCACCGATACCAAGCGTGATCGGTACATCAACCGTTTGCTGTCTGACATAAATCTGACCCGTTGTGAGTACGATATTCGGGTAGAGCCCTTTTTGCTGCAAGGCGGTCAGATGACTCACGGCCACATCTTGCAACGACTGCAGGCCGCGCAGCGTATCGTCTTCAGTGCCTGACTCAAATCGGGCACTCAGTGCGGCGATGCCAACTGGTTTGAGTGTAAAAATACGTCCTAAGCTCGTCAGCGACTTGTTTGGCACACCCAGATGGGCCCGCGTCAGAATCGTCTCTACGGTTGCTGGATCAGCTAGGTCAGCTGCAAAATACTTCGCTAAGAATTCACTACCCTGCAAACCGTAAAACTCGCCGTACTGGTACTGAGTCTGGGCAAATGCTTCTGGCTTGGCGTTGAATGACAGCAATAAGCTTCCCTCAAATGCCGGTGCCTTCATGACGCTTATGCCCCAAACCAAACCGATCGATCCCGCCACAATCAAACAAAATACCATCCAATGCTTTCGAAACAGCTGTGCGTACAAATCTAGATCCATATCATCCTTTCACTGGTTGATTATGTTGAAAGTGCCAACGATCACGTACAGTTTCAATCACCGTGTGCATCTTATCGCGAAATTCTGTCACATCAAATTGTGCCACATGTGCCTGGATCGCCTTACTAGTATACGATGTCCAGTCGTACTTCGTAAGCGCGGCAGCAATACTGTCAACCGATTGTTCCTCAAAAAACTCGCCCGTTACTCCTGGTACGACAGACTGGAGCGCTCCGCCCTTACCGTAGGCAAGTACCGGTCGACCAGCAGCCATGGACTCGAGTGGTGTAATGCCAGCGTCCTCTTCCTGCGGAAAAATGAAGGCCCGAGCATTGGCGTACAGGTCGGGCAAGGCCTCATCGGTCACCCGGCCCAAAAACTCAATGGTCGGCTGGTCAGCGTAGCGAACCCGAAGTTCCTCAAGCAGCGTACCTGAACCAGCTACCTTGAGCCGCGCGCCGAGCTGAATGCAGGCATCAACAACCAAATCCACTCGCTTGTACGGCTCCAACCTCGTCAGAATGAAGTAGTAGTCATCAACCTTCGTCGAAGTTTGGAAGAGCGAGGTATCTACAAAGGGGAAAATGACGGCCTCAGCCGATCGGTCGTAGTAACGTTGCAACTGCTCTGCAACGTTAGTTGAGTTTGCGACGTATGCGTGCGGTCGTTGGGCTGCGATGTAGTCCCAACGTTTTAGTCGCTGCAAGCCAGGTTTCACGAACGGTCGAATTAGGGCTGGAATTGGTTGTTCTCGGACGTAACTTTCCTGAACTGACCAGAGGTACCGCGTTGGCGTATGGAGATAGCACAGGTGCGGCACACCCTTGGGCGCTCGCACGCCCTTTGCAAAAGCTGAAGCATCAGAGAGCACGAGATCGAGATCATCAGGTAGCTGAAACTGCTCGATTGCCCAGTCCATGACTGGCACGTACCACTTGTACAGCTGCTGGCTGAACGGCATTGACTGTAGGGGTGAGGTGATGACGCGAGCTGGATCAATGGCGTTCCCAATCTTATCGGGGTCGTGAATCATGGTGTAAATCTTGGCATCGGGAAACATCCGACTAAACTCGACCAGAATCCGCTCACCACCACCCAGCTGCGTCAACAGCTCATGAACCAGGGCTACCTTCAGCCTTCGCGCCATCAGACAGCCTTACGTTTTTGCAGCAGCGTGATTGGCGTGCGAATAAAGATGCTCAGGTCGAGCCATGGTGACCAGTTCTCAATGTAACTAATGTCAAGCCGAGCCTCATCATCAAAATCTAGGTTAGAGCGTCCCGAAATCTGGGCCATGCCGGTAATGCCCG
>JBBUCD010000051.1:0-5701 GCA_038057955.1 Patescibacteria group bacterium
CAAGCGATTTACTCATTTTGCGGCCATCCTCACCCATAATCAGCCCTTGGTTACGCAACGAGCGGAATGGTTCGCGAAAACCTAAGCGCAACTGATCATCAAGGGCTTTCGTGATGAAGCGAGCATAGAGCAGATGGAGGACCGCATGCTCAGCCCCGCCAACGTACATATCCACTGGCAACCAACTCCGAAGATGGTCAGCGGCGGCAAACGTGTCTGGATTGGCAGGATCGGTATAGCGCAGGAAGTACCAGCTCGAATCAACAAAGGTATCGAGCGTATCACTCTCTCGCCTGGCATTACCGCCGCACTTGGGACAAGCTACCTGCTGAAAACTCTGCGACCGAGCAAGGGGTGACTCACCAGTCGGGCGAAAATCAACATCATCAGGCAGAAGTACCGGCAAGTCAGCGACCGGAACGGGCTGCGTGCCGCACGCATCACAATAGATAATTGGAATTGGTGGGCCCCAGTACCGTTGCCGCGACACCAGCCAGTCACGGAGTCGGTACTGTCTAGTTGAAACACCAACGCCAAGCTTCGTAATAGATTCGGTAATAGCTACAGTGTCAGTCGAAGATATTCCATTCCACTCGCCAGAATTGACTAACAGACCCTCGCCAATAAACACTTCTTCATCCGTTCCACCGTCGATCACGCGCTTGATTGGCAATTGGTGGGCATGGGCAAAATCCCAGTCACGCTGATCATGAGCAGGTACAGCCATGACGGCACCCGTACCGTAGGTTGCCAAGACGTAGTCAGCAATCCAAATTGGCAGGTCTTGGCCAGTCAACGGGTGAATAGCATACGAACCCGTAAAGACGCCGGTCTTTTGCTGTGTCTGTATTTGTCGATCAAGCTCGGTCTTTGCTGTTGCCTGCTGAATATACGACTGCACCTGACCTTGCGTCTGATCCGTCCACAATGAAGGAACGAGTGGGTGTTCAGGTGCTAGAACAAGGTAAGTAACGCCGTAGAGGGTATCCGGCCGTGTCGTGAAAACTTCGATGGTCTGTTCGTTCTCTTTAAGCGAGAAGGTGATGGTTGCACCCTCACTTCGTCCAATCCAGTTCCGCTGCATTGCCTTGATTGGCTCAGGCCAATCCAACCCATCAAGATCGTCAAGGAGTTCATCGGCATAGTTGGTGATCTTCAAAAACCACTGAGCTAGTTGTCGCTGAACGGTCTGGGTTCCACAACGTTCGCATTTGCCATCAACGACTTGTTCGTTGGCGAGCACCGTCTGGTCCAGAGGGCACCAATTGACCGCTGCCTCTTTTTTATAAGCCAGTCCTCGTTCGTAGAGCTGCAGAAACAGCCACTGCGTCCATTTGTAGTAGCTTGGATCAGAGGTGCTAATCTCCCTCTGCCAGTCGTAGCTCAAGCCGAGTTGCTGTAATTGTGTCCGAAACCTCTCAATAGCCTGATTCGTGGTATCCCTTGGATGAACACCTGTCTTGATTGCATAGTTCTCGGCAGGCAAACCAAATGAGTCCCAGCCCATTGGCTGCAAGACATCAAAGCCCTGCGCTCGCTTCATACGACTCACAATGTCGGTCGCAACGTAGCCTTTTGGATGACCAATGTGCAGGCCCGCACCAGAGGGATAGGGGAACATACCCAAACAGTAGTACCCATGCTCAGTAGTAGTGGGTGCGGCAAAGGTTGAATGGTCAGCCCAAAACTGCTGCCACTTTCGCTCTACTTGTTGATGGTAGTAGGCCATTAGGCGGTAACTTGCTCTTCCACGCCGGTGAGTGACCGGGCATTCTCTGGTGGCTCTACCACAATAGTACCATCCTTCAAACGAACGTGAATAGTCGTATCTTCAGATACTTCGTACTTTAGGAGAATCAGCGCCAGCGGATCAAGAAGGTCCCGTTGAATCACGCGCTTGAGTGGTCGTGCACCATAGGCAGCATCGTAGCCACGCTTGGCGATTTCCGCCTTCACATCGTCATCGATCGTGAGCGTAATGCCGCGCTGCTTCTGAATTCGGGTGAGTACCTGCTCCAGCTGAATGCCAACGATATACTCAATTTGCTCCTTGGTTAGCCCGTGGAAGACAATAACCTCGTCAATTCGATTCAAGAACTCTGGCTTGAATAACCGCTGCAATTCTTCGGTGATCTTCTCACGCATCTCTTCAGAACTACTCTTTTCACGGTCGACAGTTTTGTACCCAATGACTGACGACTGCTTATTCGCCGCATAGTCCTGGATGATCTGGCTGCCAATGTTACTTGTCATAACGATAATAGTATTTTTAAAGTTGACGACCCGGCCCTTGGCATCGGTTAGCCGACCGTCATCTAGGATCTGGAGTAGTAAATTAAAGACATCGGCATGTGCCTTTTCAATCTCGTCAAATAAAATCACCGAGAATGGCTTGCGTCGCACTTGTTCGGTCAGCTGGCCAGCCTCCTCGTACCCAACGTATCCCGGAGGAGCCCCAATTAGCTTGCTGGCCGCATGCTTTTCCATAAACTCACTCATATCAACGCGGATCATGGCCTTCTCGTCATTAAATAGGAACGATGCGAGTGCTCGGGCTAGCTCGGTTTTGCCAACGCCCGTTGGGCCCAAAAAGATGAATGAGCCAATTGGCTTGGTCTCTTCGGCAATGCCAGTTCGCGACCTTCGGACTGCATTCGAGACGGCGGCAATCGCCTCATCTTGGCCAACGACGCGTTTTTTGAGTTCCTCTTCAAGACGAGCTAACTTCATCGACTCGCTTTCAAGCATGGCGCTAACCGGAATACCAGTCCAGCGGCCGACCACCAAGCCAATGTCCTCTTCAGTAACTTCCTCTTTCAAGAACTTATGGTCTTTTTGGATCTCGGCCAATTTTTTGCTTAGTGCCAGGCGGTTCTTCTCAAACTCCGGAATCTGTTGGTAGCGGATCATGGCGACTTTTTCGAGCTCGCCCGAACGCTCGGCCTGCTCGGCATCGACCCGGGCTTGGTCGAGTTTCATCGACACCTCGCGCAAACCAGTAATGATCTCTTTCTCATTCTGCCAGCGCAACTCCTTCTCGTCAGTCTGCTCCCGCAAACCAGCTAACTCCTCTAGTAGCTCCTTCAATCGTTCCTTGCCTTCCTTGCTGGTCTCACGCTTCAGGGCTTCACGCTCAATCTCAAGTTGGATTATCCGGCGCTTGAGCATGTCGAGCTCTTCGGGCATAGAGTCGATCTGCATCCGTAAGGCGGCCGTGGCCTCATCGATTAGGTCAATAGCCTTGTCTGGCAAAAATCGGTCCGAAATATAGCGGTGGGAAAGCACGGCAGCAGCCACAATCGCCGAGTCGGTAATTTTGACACCATGATGAACCTCGTACTTCTCCTTAATACCACGAAGAATGGCAATCGTGTCCTCAACGCTCGGCTCTTTGACCATGACTGGCTGAAACCGACGTTCGAGCGCCGCGTCCTTCTCGATATGCTGCTGGTACTCCTTTAGTGTCGTGGCACCAATCGTCTTTAGTCGCCCACGAGCCAAGGCCGGTTTGAGTAAGTTGGCGGCATCCATCGCGCCCTCGGTCGCGCCGGCACCTACTATTGTATGGAGCTCATCAATAAACAAGATGATCGAACCGTCGGATTGGTCAATTTCTTTCAGAATCGCCTTCAGCCGATCTTCGAACTCGCCCCGAAACTTGGTCCCGGCAATCAGCGAACCCAAATCGAGCGTCAGCAATTTTTTGTTCGCTAACGAGTCGGGAACATCGCCCGCATTGATCCGCTGTGCCAACCCCTCAACAACAGCTGTCTTGCCAACCCCTGGCTCACCAATCAACACCGGATTATTTTTGGTCCGGCGAGAAAGTACTGTCATTACTCGGCGGATCTCCTCATCACGGCCAACCACCGGATCGAGCTTGCCACTGGCCGCTTGAGCCGTCAGATCGATAGTGTACTTTTCGAGCACCTGGTACTTACTCTCGGGGGACTGGTCCGTCACCCGTTGGCTGCCACGGACATCGACTAGGGCTTTGAGTGTTTCCTCACGGTGAACACCGAGCGCATTGAGAACCTGCTTGACAGGCGTTGTCACTTCAAGGATCGCCAGCAAAATATGCTCGGTGCTAATAAACTCATCCTTAAGTGCCGCGGCTTCTTTGTCGGCCTGCACCAGTACCCGTCGCAACGACTCGGCAATGTACACCTGGCCAAACTGGCCTGACGAGGTCGCTACCTTTGGCAATAGCTCGACGATCTGATTGAGCCGCGACCTAAGCAATTGCTCGCTAATGTTCATCTTTTGAAGCAGGGGACGGACAATACCATCTTGCTGGTCGAGCAAAGCCAACATTACATGGCCAACATCCACCTGCTGCTGTGAACGCTCCAGTGCAACGTTTTGTGCCTGAAATAGCGCCTCCTGGGTTTTGACGGTAAATTTATTGAGATCCATGCCACACTCCTTTATGCAATCAGTATATAGACAGATTCGACTTTCGTCTCGCCTAGCGTCTAAAACAAACTCTGCAAATTATTAGCTATCCACACGTCAGCTTTTGATTGATTGGTGGTAGAGTAGATGAAATACGGAGGGATTATTTCTACGAACGATTGTGACGGTACTGGTCGTTGTTATGGCGTATTGCCGGGTACGCGGCGACTGCATGCCTATCTGCATGATACCGTCCCTTGGTACAGCTACTGGCATCACAGCGCCATACGAATTCCGACGCACGTACTGATTGCTGTGCTGACGCTGATGCTTGCTTCACTCGTTGTCCTCTCACCAAAACTCTCCCAAAACCCCCAGGCAGCCGTTGGCATCCTTTCGCAGTTCCCATTCCAAGGACGGCTCACGAATACCGATGGCACGGTGGTTTCCGATAGTAACTACGATGCCGTCTTTCAACTCTACACTGTGCCGGTTGCTGGTGCTGCGGTCTGGACCGAAAGTCACACTGGCGCCAATCAGGTCTCAACCGTCGACGGCATCTTTAGCACGATGCTCGGTTCGATCACCACGCTTACCGGCATCGACTTCAATCAAGATGAATACTGGCTTGGAATCACAGTCGGCGCCGATGCCGAGATGACCCCTCGCATCCGCCTAGGAGCTGCCCCATATGCCTTCAATGGCGATAGACTTGATGGACTGACGAGTGCCGATTTTCTCATTCTGGATGGCCAGCTTGGTGGACAGATTGCCTACGGCGGCACCAACTTCTTCGAATCACTTACGCTGCGTTCTAATACCACTGCCTTTCCAGGCTACGTAGTACTTGCCGATGATAGTGGCCGGGTAACCATTGGCGACGCTGCTCCGCCAGTTCCAATAGCAAAACTCATCGTTTCCAATGAAGCAGGTAACACAACCCTTGAAACAATGCATGTTCGTGGTATCGAGTTGCAAACCGCAGACCTACAGCACTGGCAGCGAATGGAGCCCGGTCCATCTCCAATTGATGTTGCTCGGCTCGACATTGCTGGCAATCTGGTCCTTGCTGACCATGCTAGCGACACAAACGAAATTCAAATCGGACCAGGCCCATCCTACGACTATGCCCGACTCAACCTCAAACAAAACCTGTCCGGTGGTGCAAATATCTTTTTGCAGGGTAGTGCGAATGTTGGCGGCATTGCCACAGCCACAAGTATATACTTTGGCGATGGCAAACGGGCAGGAGCTGCTATCACCTCGACACCCTACGACCCTTCTACAACGCTAGGTGGCGATATCG
>JBBUCD010000052.1:0-13379 GCA_038057955.1 Patescibacteria group bacterium
GAAAACCCAAAATCAATGGTTCGCTGTCGGTATTCCTGCACCTTCGCAGCATTAATTTGAAAATCGATCGTCAAAATAGGCAATCCTTGCTGCTTCAGTTGGCTGAGCCTTGCCACAATCTCATTCGTGACAGCAACTTCTTGATCCTTATAGGTATTCGTATCGAAGTCGTAGGTCGAAAAGACATCCTCTTTGGTCAGGGCATCAATTGAGGGCAGTAATTCGTTAATAACCGTGAAGCCATTATTCGCCACAAAAATCATACTCGGATACTTAGCGCGCAACTCCTGCACAAGGGCAACCAAGCCAGCATGAATATCGGGGCGATTCTCGCGCAGGTCTACCACATCAAGATTGTCGAAGAAAAAGCCATCGATCCCCTTCGCTGCGAGCGGCGGGGCAATCGTATCGAGTACCACCGAACGCCAACCAGCGTTCGAAACATCCATCCAAAACTCACCGGGAAAGCCGTGGTAGGACTCAAGCTTGTACGGCTGGCAAGCTGCGGCGTAGGATCGGGCATCCTCGCCATCGATTTCGCAGGCACCAACGTTAAGGTAGCTAATCACCTTGGTGCCACCTGACTTAATGGCAGCAATTTCGGCCGCCGAATAGTTCTGGCCCTCAAGATTAACCAGCTGGTACTGCTTAAGTACATCTACCTGCCCCTCGCCATAGTAGGTCGCCCAAGTAATCGGCGCCGGTAATGTCAGCTTTGTCGCAGCCTGAGTAATCATCGGCATCTGCAGAGCAGCAATACTACTCAACATGAGCACCCAAGCACAGAGTTTCGCCCCTCGTCGTTGCATACGGGTACTATATCAATACCGACAACTTGGGCAGTAGCACCTGTACACCTTACAGGTGGACGGGCAGGATAGTGCACGCTACAGTTGCGGTATGAAGTTATCTCCTCTATCTCAACTTGTCGTCAAGGGACTCTTTCTCGTTCAAAACAGCTACCTTGCCCTCCACTCCGCCGCCTTTGTCTTTCTCATCACATTTGGTTGCGACTACGAAGTTGAAACGAGCTGTCCAGCTCCAACACTCGCTCTGTTCCTTAATCTCGACTACCTTCTCTTCTTTCTCTCAGCAGTTATCAGCGTCTCATCATTGGGAGCGTGGTTAGCGGGAAAACGTAAACTGAGCATTCTGTTTTCGGTAGCTAGCCTGGTTCTTCTGAACATCATTCTATGGCAAGTCACATTTCCGGAAATGCTCGAATATTTCAAAAACCCCGCCAACGCCTACAACCCATTCAATGGCTTCTTATTCATCCCGCTAGCAACACTCGCCTTCGTTGTGTTCTGTCGTAAACAGATTATCGAAGACTAACCACCTCTTGCCCCCCCCTATTGCCTGATATGATGAATAAAAGATTGGAGGGGGATGAAAAATACGAAACAGGCTTCTTCTCGAGTGAATAAAGACAGCGGCCATCCAATGCTGCAGAATATCTATCTCTCATATTTGTTCGTGCTCGTGATCGCTAGTGGCCTGACTGTCCTCTCGCAATTCGCAGTTACCAAATGCATTGATGACGCATGCACGGCAACTATTCCTGCCTACGATCCCGCCTCATTTGGCATTGGAATCATCGGCGGCATCTTGGGTCTACTTGCACTCTGGATGTGGCACAAACAGAACCGACCTAGGAGCATTCAGCTCACACAAGCAAGCCTGATCTTGCTCTGCCTTGGCGCTGGCGCGCTATGGATGCTTTTCGTACAGCACTACGGTGATCCTGCCAACCAAGCTCAGCTACAAGCAGATCTGGCCGGCGACGGCCTGCCCTGGATGATCCTGTATGGGACGCTTTCATTGTTGCCATTCTTTTTACTCTACCTGGTTACGCACTCCAGGCAACAGATCATGGCGGGAAAGCCGCATCATCAAATACTGAAAGGGTTATTTGTTGTACAACTACTCATTACCTTTTCTGGCTCGCATCCCTCAGTCGAAACTTTCGGTACTTGGCTCTGGACAATTATCTCACTTGCAACTGTCGTAGCCTTTCTTGCCTTTCTTTTTGGCAAACGCGCCGTAAGCGTACGCATTTCGCAGTACAGTCTTGCCGCACTCGCAATCCTCAACTCCGTAGATATCATCAATTTCTTCGTCAAAACAAAGAATAGTGGCTTACTTGCGGAGGTACAATCATATCTTGAGCAATTTCCGCTTTTGCTACCCCTAACACTGCTGGTGTCCATCGGGGCACCATTGATTGCCCTTTCGTTGATCACGCGCTACAAGCGGCAGATTATTGAAGATTAGTGCTGACAGCTAGGGCAGTAGTGCGATGAGCGTTGGCCGATTTTCTTTCTGACAACTAGGCCTGGGCATTTATGGCACGGTTGGCCTTCACGACCGTAGACCTTGAGATGATGCTGCATCTCGCCTTTTGAACCATCGACTGACCGGTAGTTATTTTTGGTGGTGCCACCATACTGAATGCCCATTTCAATGACTTTTCTGACCGATGCAGCCAAGGCATCGGCCTCTTGCTTCGTGATGGCGGTGCCTTTGCGCAACGGACTGATCTTGGCATCGAACAGTGCCTCATCGGCGTAGATGTTCCCGACCCCGGGCGCGATGTGTTGGTCGAGCAACAATGACTTAATGGGAACTTTGCGACCGTGAATCCGCTCCCAGAGGTACGGTCCAGTGAATAGCTTAGTCAGTGGGTCGGGCCCGAACTGCTGCGCAGCCAGAAAAGCCTCGCGCTGCTCCCTCGAAAAGAGCCGAATCCAACCAAATTTACGCAGGTCGTTGAAGTAGAGCGTACCGTGCGGAAAGGTTAGGATGACGTGGGTATGCTTGTGCGGCAAGGGCTGCTCATAGGCTTTTTCCGGGTGCCCACCAACAAATCCTTTGTCGCTCTTCCCCACAAACACCATCTGACCAGTCATTTTGAGGTGACAAACCAGCGCGTAACCGCTTGAGAGCTTTACGATAATCAGCTTCTGAACTCGTTCGACTATAAGAATACAGGCGCCAACAAGATGCCGGTCGATCAATCCCCGATCGGCCTGAAAGCTCATGGCATTCCGTACCTCAACAGCAAGCACGGGCTCACCAATCAGGCGCTTGCGTAGTCCACGAACAACGGTTTCGACCTCGGGCAGTTCTGGCATGCAGCAAGTCTGCTCGAAGTGTACTCGGTTCGCAAGAGTGGTATGATTCAGGTATGGAACTTGCACTCAGCATCATTGCCACTATCTTCGTGGTTGTCGGCTTCCTAGGCATTGCCCTGCCCGGCCTCCCCGACCTACCGCTCATGCTCCTCGGCCTGTTCCTGCGATCAGTCGCCACCGACTTTACCCACCCAACACTGACCGAGCTAGCAATTGCTGGCACAGCTAGCGCCCTGGTACTTGCTCTCGAACTGTTTGCCGCACCATTTGTGGCCAAGAAGTTTGGCGCCTCAAAACAAGGCCAATGGGGGGCGCTGATCGGGAGTCTGCTCTCGTTCTTATTCATCCCCTTCTCACCCTGGTTCATCCTTGTTTTGCCACTCATTGGCACCGTTATCGGAGAGCTCAATAGTGGGCGTACTCGTCAAGCAGCACTCAAAAGTAGCTTAGGCACGGCCCTGGGTGTGGGCGGCCTATTGGTAATCAAAACCATCGTTGCCTTCGGCCTACTCGGCACCCTGATCGTCAGCTTCTTCCGAGGCTAAAAACTCTTACAGAAGAATGGAATCAGTGAGCAGAGTTGCTGGTTGTGCCAGAGCAAGACACCGCCCAGAACAACGAACATACTTGGAAAGACGATCAGATTCTCAAACCACTTGCCCGTAAGGATGCGAATACCGTGGAATGGGCGGGGTGGAAAGCCCATGTTGCCGCCAAGTGGCCAGAAGAGCGGAATGCCTTGCACCGTGACGGCATCCGCTATCAGGTGTGCGATAAAGCCAACTTCAAAGCTCCATAGGTAGAGTTGTTGATCGAAGAGTCCAGGCCGAAATACAGCCTGGACAAACCAGGCCATCAACCACGAAAATAAAACGACGCCAAGGATTGAGTGGGTCAGATTCCGATGCCCGCCAAGTGTCTTGGTGACCGGCCGGCTGATAATGTTGCCGAGCGGGATCGAGTCCCAAAACTTCGAGGCTGGTTGATCGATATCTGGCAGGAGCGAGCCGACGAACGAACCCGTCAGAATCGTACCAACGACCCCAACGGAGATTGAATCGTTGGGATGGATCGCAAAGTAGGCGCCCAGTGCCGCTGTCAGGCCGATAAGTTGATGCGTTTTATCGGTCATTAAGAACTTGCTCGAACACTTGCACCGTCATTGCTGCCTGTCGAAGTATAGAGCGAAACGTGCCGATTGGGATCGACCGCTGCTTCTTGGGGACAATCACTGTCAACGTCTGCTTACCTGTTTTCCGAAACTTCACATGGCTCCCTACCTGGCTGATGTGCCGAAATCCTCGCGCGAGCAATACTCGCTCCACATCACGAAAGCGGTACTGTCTAGGCATTGCCGAGCTGAAACTGCACCAGCTCCGGCCTTTTCACTTCTGATATCGCCACATCATCTCCCTCAAAATACAGCTCCAGAGCTTCCTTTAGGGATGACAACGCCTCACGTTTTGTCGAGCCATAGCTCGAAACGTCCACGTTTAAACACTGGGCGACAAAATCGTTTCTCTCCCGCCACACAATTGCCTCGACCGTATCTATCTTGAGCTGCTTCATAGTGCAAGTATAGTATGAAAACGCACCATTTCCTACCAAAAACTACCTACTAGATGATTGAAGCGGCAAGATTGCATACGGCTTCTCCAGTGGAAAGACCTGCCAACTCCGATCATCGGGCTGCAAGACGAATGCCTTTCGCAAGCTCTTGGTAAAAGTCATGACCGTGTCTGTTGGCGTGTGATAAAAGACGTACGGCGCGTAGTTGGCATTCATACCCTCTTGGATCGACTCAAAGTGTTCGCCTTCGTCAAAACTGGCCAGTATGCCATTGGTAATGTCACTATAGAGAATTATTGATCGACCTGGCTCGGAGCGTGACGGGATAATACGCAATCTACTTGCCTCGAACGGGATAGGCGGCGAATCAACGATGAACCACGACTCATCATTGTACTGGCGCCAAATCCGTGTTGTTATCACAAAACGCACAAGCCCACCCTCGCCAGTGAATTCCGAATAACTCGCAGGCCACTCATCACTATCAAGCTCCGGAAGAGAAATGGTACCTGCATCTTGCCTCCGCGAGATGTCGTACTTGGTTAGAGTCGTCGGCTTCTCATCGCCAGGCTGTACATACACAAGAGTATTCCCAGCTACTTCGAGAACGGAACCGTCTAAATCAAACAGCTGCCAGTCAGCAACACTGTTCGGCACTTGTGACGTAAAATAATACTGACTCTTGTCCGTGATAACCTGTATGATCAAGCCACTTGTCGCTGGGAAGATATTCCAGATAGTTGCATCAGCTGCCAGTGCTGGCAGCACAAGATGCATCCTTTCGCCGGTCTGAATGTTCCATCGCCACACTGTCTTGTTCGAATTCACCGCTGTCACAAGCAACTCGTCTGGATTAAACGGAGACGGCTTAGCGACATCGATTGGCGCTTGAAATGTTGTCGCCTCTGCATTGTATTCTTTGGCTAGAAATGCATTGACGAGTAGGCCAACGGTCGAGCTGATGACGACGATACCCAGCCATAGAGAGAAGACGCGATGTTTCATGGGTTGAGCGTGAAATAAAAGGCTATAAAGTTATTAAGCGCATGGATTGTCATCGGAACTAGTAGATTTCTTGTCCGTAGGTAAGCAAAACCCAACACAAACCCCGTGACCGATAAGTACAACATATACGCTGGCTGCAGGTGAATGAGACCAAAGATAAGCGAGCTTACGATGAGTGCAAACAAGTTTCCCCTACCTTGCAGAATTGTGAGTAAGTAGCCCCTAAAGAACAACTCTTCAACGAACGGCGCTCCAATAACCCCAAACAGGAGCATGCCACCAATGCCATGGATAGTAAGGCTCTCTGTATCGAGAATAAACTGCGGGGGCAATGCTATACCGGCGCTAGATAGCAAGTAATCGATCAAGGCACTTACACCGTACAGCAACAGTCCGTAGCCTATGACTGCTCTCAGAAATGCCGCAATCCCGTTCCACTCAAAGCGAAATGCGCTTGCTGGAATCGCGTTCGTGAACTGACGCCAAAACAAAACGAGTAGCATGCTCACCTGAAGGACAGCGCCCGACAATGCAAACACTTCAGGCGTTAGAATGCTGGCAAGCTGGGTTGGGTCGAGCGGATTAGAGCTTATCAAAAGATCTTCAAACGGCTCCAGCAGTGCTATGAATAAGGGAATACTAACAATGCCGGCAACTAGTTGAACGATCGTTGTATCAATAATGACTCGCTTTAACCAGTAGCCCTTCTTTGATAGTGGTGGTATCCGCTCCTTGGACTTCTGCAACAACTCCCATACAGCACCCACTGCCAAAGCGCCAATACCCGCAATCAGCAAGTATCCCGTGACCGAAAATGTAAACTCTAAGAGTCCGAACAGGAACCCTGGTACTGGGAGGAATAACGCCACGGCTTGCAGCGCTGTTAGGACAACCGCAGTAGCCAGCACCCAGCCTCCTGCTCGCTTGAGCGCTGTCGACCAGGGTAGCGCACCTATATCAGCACTGGTCACTCGGCCCCAGTGTAAAGCTCAACTGGTGTAATGACTGACGACGATTCACCAAGTACCCGCTCATGCTGCTCATCGGCAACGACCGAACTCGTATTGGTGAGTGTCAGCCAGCTCCAAATTGCCAATACCAGCATGCCAGCTGCTGCCAAACCAAGGAGGATACCGTGTTGGATCTCGAGCTTCATATTAGTTGACCCTTTCTCGTTCCCAGTCTAGTGGCCATGGGCCTGGTGTGCAACCATTCATCCCAAGGGTCTGTTGGTGCATAACTGGCGCAACGCCACTGCCACTACACCTGTTGTGACGAAACCCAATCCGGTGCCCCACCTCGTGGTTGATGACGTAGTCCCGGTACTCGGCAAGCGAGCCGGTAAAGTGTGGTGAGCTACCCTGCCACCGGTCGCTGTTGATGACCACACGGCCATTAATCGAGCAACTAGTGAACCCTTCTGTGTCCAGCGGCGCGCACAACCGATCAACGGTATTCGGGGAGGCTAGATAGAGTGGAAAGCCCCCATTTTCGACACGAACAAAGTGAATTCTGCCACTTCCTCGCCAACTCCGCTCATCGCCAAGCGTGGCTGCCACAGCGGCAGCGAAGCCATCGGCATCGATACCAAGTCCCTCTTCGACCAGTACGGTGTAGGCAACCGTTCGACCAGAACCGCCCGAATCATGACTGCCACCGACAGTCACAAAACTGCCCGACGAGGTGTAGCTCGAACTGGTTGGCTTTGGCGCCGGCTTCGCTTTTGGCACGACGGGCTTTGGCACGTACGAAGAGGCAACGATCTTCTCGGTCTTACCCCGAAGCGCCTCACCAATCTGCTTGGCAAGAGCGCCTCGATCAATCACACGCTCGGACGTTGGCGCCTCCTTCATAAAGACTGCGACAGCATCGTTACTCGCCTCTTCATCGAAGTGAACGGTGACGGTTGATGGATTGACGGTCGTATCGGCCACAAAGGTGATGCCGGAACGAATCACCGCTTTCGGCAACTCCTGCTCGGATCCTAGGAGATCAACGGTGATCCCTTGATTGAGCCATCCGTTGGCTTCGGTAACTGCCTGCTCAACCGCAGTCGGTGATACTGATGGCGCAACACCATCAACAAAAATTGGTACGGCCGAACTGCCGGCAGCCAACGAAGCCTTCAGCTGGAACTGGATATCCTCGACAGTGATTGTCGTCCCCGATTTGCCGGGCTGTACTACAAACTGTTTGCCTACCTCATCGAAGCCAGGGGCGGGATTTTCTGGCTCGACAGAGAGTACGTCCGCCAACGTCTTCACGGCATCAGCAAAAGCTACATCATCAACCCTAAGCGTGCCCTCAACGATGATGGGGTCATTTAAGCGAGTGGTATCTGCTACCACGCGGTGGAGTGGGTCAGCCGGTGCAAGAATCTCCTGCACCATAGCATCGATGTCGTAGGCTAGGCCCAAATCAGTCAACGACCGCTGCTCTGCCTGGATCCCTGTATGAATGCTGACCAGCTCCGCATTGTCGAACGCCGCGACGAGTGTTGCGCGCAGCTCGGACTCACTCATCCCAACCAAGTGCTTGGTGCCCAAAAAGTAGCCGGGCGGTACCCGACGGGCAAAGGCAACGTGGTAGCTCATGAGTAAGACAGCGCAAAACACTGCCAGCGCTACACCGTCCCGAAGCCAGCCCCTCCAACCCATCGTTACTCCAATTCCCCATCAAGCAACTGGTGCCATGTGTCTACGTCGTACTGTGGACTCTGCTCGATACCCGAGCCACCGTACGCAGGGTTAGTAGACTGCGGTGATGGAATCTCTTTGATTTGCTCCAAAAACTGCTGGTCCACGCTGTCAAGCTCGATCGAAATCGAGCCCCCTGGCACAACTACTGGCGTTGGTTGCATCGACCGATATGCCATAAATCCAGCCGCCAGCACTACTGCCGTGATTGTGAAACCAATAATGATAGGTTTTCGCTGATCGATCATGCCAGCTCTTTCTGAAACAGAGAATGCTGGAGTGTCTGCTGCGATTGCGGCAAGAGTAGCTTGCCATACACACCGTCGTACCCGGCCTGCATGGACACTGATCCAACACGCATCTGCTCGACGACCTGGGCAAACTCGTCGGTGCTAGCCTTTGCGATCTGCTCGATTGGCGCGTTCAATAACAGTTCAAATTCTGGCCCGACTGCCTGGACGAGCGAGCGGTACATCCGATCAATGCGCTTGCTTAACTTCCCAACCCCAAACATGGCACTGACAATGTCCCGGATCGGTACAATCTGTAAAAAGTCCGGCGCACCCTCGGGCTTAAAACCGAGTGGCCGATCTGCCAAGTCATCGACGCGAGAGAGTACTCCGACGGTTACTCCTCGACCACAGGCAGTACAAATCCCCTTGTGCCGCTTGCGCTCCTCGGGACTCCAACTCACCCCGCACACCCGATGGCCATCATGATGGTACTTGCCTTCTTCTGGGAAAAACTCGATCGTCTCAGCCAGATAATTTTCCTTGGATCGCTGAGCTGCTCGCGCTGGTGCGCCCTCCCAAATCATCTTTGCAATCAAATCAAATGAGAGCTTTTCGGGCTCAGCGACTTCAAAGACCGTTGCCTCACGGCCAAGATTATCGAGTGAGTGGCCATCGGAACACGAGATGAGCGCCACGTTATCGAGGGCCGAAATCTGCCAATTCATAGGTGGATTGGAGCTCATTCCTGTCTCAATCGCCGGGATCCGACCGACGAGATCTGCCCCAAAGCACTCCTCGAGTGAATCAAAACCGGATTGCGAACCGAAGACCGCGAACCAAGGCGTCCAGGCATGAGCCGGAATCACCAGCATCCGCTCGTCGACAGCCCAGGCTCGCTCGGCCAACTCCCGACTGCTCATGCCAAGGATTGGGCGGCCGTCAGAGCCGAGTTTTCCTCGAGGTTCCAGCTCTTTCGTTAGCTTTTCAGCCGCTGCCAGGTTTGGCGCAATCAGAATTGTGTGCATCCGCCGCAACTTGCCACCCTGGCTCCAAATGGTGGCGATTTCATGCGTCAACACAAAACGGACTGGTCGTGGATTGGCAACCGGAAATGGCGGCGAGACCGACTCCTTCAAGGAGTAGATACCATCGCCAATTTCAGTTAGCTCTTTCTGGATTTCCGACAACCAAACCGGATGGGTAAAATCAGCCGTCCCTACAAGATCAATCCCCTTCACCGCCACCCACGCCGCCATATTGGGCAAGGTTAAAAACTTCGAACAGGCCCGAGCAAAACGGGAATGGACGTGGAAATCGGCAATTAGCCGCATGGATTAGTTCTCCGTCGATGCGAGGCCGTAGATCGAGACCACCACCAACGCCAAGCCGGTCAGCACATTGCTCCATAAGCCAGCAGCATTCGTGGCAAAGCCCAGCAGCCACGGCGTAATAAACACCCAAATCCCCAAAATCAATGTCATCCAATACATAAGCTCTCCTTATTTCTTAGCAAGTTGTGATTCAAGCACTTGTACCCGTTGCTTGAGCTCGAGAAACTCATCGCGGCGGACAAGTTCGGTCACGATGAATCCAAGATGAGATACCTCGGTTTTGACTTTCTTGAGGCCATCTTCAACGCCCTCTAGCCGAGTTTCAACGCGATCCAATCTACCTTCCACCCGATCAAACCGCTCACCTACCTCGGTAAAGCCCCGTTGGGTCATACCAGCCAGATCTTCAATTGACTTTGCAATAGTTCCTGGCAATCCGGATACTGTTGCAGCCAATGCATCAATCTTGCCTGCCAAATCCTCATTGGTGACCACTAACGGCTTTTTAGTCATGTTCCTCCACTCTTTCCCGAATCTTAGCACAAAAAAACAAGCTCACTGTCCCGGCGACGATCTACTGTCCCAATTCCTTGCGGAACCAGTATCATCGACGCTGCAGGCCTTAACTGCCGTGTTCGGAATGGGAACGGGTGTAGCCCCTGCGCATCAGCCACCAGGACGGTGAGCTTGTTTAGTTGTGAATGTATAGAAAAAGCAGTCAATCAACTTCTGTATTTTGATCGATCCGCAATAGTATTATCCCTCGATTCGCCAAGTGGCTCACTCGGGACAGATAACCTGTGCGGTTCTCCGAATACAGCGACCATTAGTACGCTACGGCTCCGACGATTGCTCGCCTTCTACCTCGCGCCTATCAACCTAGTAGTCTCCTAGGGGTCTTATAGAAACCTTATCTTGGGGCCGGCTTCCCGCTTAGATGCTTTCAGCGGTTATCCGAACCGGACATAGCTACCGAGCACTGCTCCAGAGCGGAACAACTCGTACACCAGCGGTCCGTCCATCTCGGTCCTCTCGTACTAGAGACAGACCCCCTCAAGTTTCAAAACGCCCACAGCAGATGAGGACCGACATTCTGTTACTTTATGACCAAATCCATTCCTGAATTATATCTATGGCGGTCACAACTTTCGTTGAGACTCTGCATATCGCTATGCAGATCGGACTATATCTTCTCGCCAGGGTTCTTGGCAAGCCAATCGTGTAGTCTCTGAGGATTCCTACAAATCTGAACTACTCTAGCTTTAAAAAGTAATCAGATCTGTAATCTTTCCTGCTGATTGTCTGCACTCAACTGATTGTCACTTATTGCTCTATCAGGAGAACAATCTCGTACAGTGAGATACTAACCTCCTATTACGGAGGACAGAGTTTCCAGCATATAGATTGGTTTTACGACAGCACATTTTACTGTCTCACGACGTTCTGAACCCAGCTCGCGTACCCTTTTAATTGGCGAACAGCCAAACCCTTGGGACCTTCTTCAGCCCCAGGATAGGGTGAGCCGACATCGAGGTGCCAAACTGCGCCGTCTATGTGGACTATTGGGCGCAATCAGCCTGTTATCCCCGGGGTAACTTTTATCCGTTGAGCGGTCCGACTATCATACGTGCGGACCGGATCACTATCTCCGACTTTCGTCTCTGCTCGGCGTGTCTGCCTTGCAGTCAAGCATTCTTCTGCGATTGCGCTATCACTCCGATTTCCATACGGAGCTAGAATACCTTTGAACGCCTCCGTTACTCTTTAGGAGGCAACCGCCCCAGTTAAACTACCCATCAGACACTGTCTTCTCTCGGGCCTACCGAGAAAGTTAGAGCCACACAATACTCAGGGTGGTGTTTCATTGTCGCCGAAGCTCCCACCTACGCTACACAGCGCATCGCGTGAATCAATATCAAATTATAGTAAAGCTCCACGGGGTCTTTCCGTCTTGCTGCGGGTAACCGGCATCTTTACCGGTAGTGCAATTTCACCGAGCCTCTCTTAGAGACAGTTACCAGACCGTTACGCCATTCGTGCGGGTCAGAATTTACCTGACAAGGAATTTCGCTGGAAATTGTTGCATCTTTTTTGATGGCACAGTCATTTCTGCTGTACTCTGCATGTCGCCATGCAGTCCAGACTATATCTTCATCTCGACCTGAGTGTCGGAGACGCCACGCGTATAGTCGTTGAGGATTCTTTCGAGATCTGCAGATCGATCTTTACGCCGATTCATCAGACTGGTGATTGCGACAATCTGTCGCAATCCTTCCTTGGTTAAATGTTTTTGCTCTTCGATGAGCTGAAAACACTGGACAAATCTTTCAAAATCTTCTCGCTTCGCCGTTTGAAGTTGATAGGTTTGAAAGAAAGGAATGATCACCGTGCGTAAATCTTCTCGTTTTCGTACGACATAGCGAAATAAATGTTCCTTGTGGTTATCGTAGCGTTTGTTCTGATAGATGTTGCCGATTCGAAAAAAAGTCGTAAGTTTCTCTAATGAAGAGAGACTTCTCGCTCCTTGGGTCACGGCGAACTCACACCAGACCTGAATACCAAGTCGGTAGCCCTTACGGGCTCCGCGATTTGGCTGCTGAATAAATCCAACCGAGAAACATCCTTCACCATCGACGAAACCGATAATCCATCCTATCTCAAAAAGTCTTTCCTGCTGATTGTCTGCACTGGTCAGATTGTCACGATGATTCATAGAATCATCGTACTGCCAGATTCTCAGGTGTTCCAGCATTTGGCGTAGTTTTCGCTCTACGTCTTCGTGGCACACGAAGTTCGAACGGAGGATCTTCACCTCACTATGGCAGCATTTCCTACCATAGAACGGTTCATTATTGTTACATCCCGAAATCGGGAGGTTCGGTCATTTCTGCCGAACACTGCATGTCGCCATGCAGATCAGACTATATCATGTCGCCACTGGGCGACTCTGGCGTATAGTCGTTGAGGATTCCCCGAAAATATCGGGGCCTTTCCTGCTGATTGTCTCCACAGTCCGACCAGTTTCCCGTCGGAATTCAAGAGAGTTTCCAGCATTTGGCCAGATTTTATAACTACTAACCGGTAATAGTTACCGCTGCCGTTCACTAGGGCTTAAGTTCGAGCCTTGCGCGCGCAGCGCGCTAACAATGAACAATTGACTCTCAACAATTGACGGTAGTCAACTGTCAACTGTCAAAAGTTAACGGTTAACGTGCTGCGCACGTTCAGCCTTCCCCGTAACCTTCTAGCACTGGGCAGGCATCACCCCATATACGTCCCCTGTGGGTTTGCATGGAGCTAAGTTTTTGGTAAACAGTCGCCTGGAATCTTTCGCTGCGGCCAATCCGGAGGATGGAAGACGGTAGATAGATGATGGACAGAACCCCGCGTGAGCCGAGATTCTATTCTCTA
>JBBUCD010000053.1:0-6978 GCA_038057955.1 Patescibacteria group bacterium
CGGTAATGCCCGGCTTTATTGTAAACAACTTCTCCTGCCAGGGCTTGTACTTCGCCACCTCTCGAGGTTGGTGCGGGCGGGGACCAACCAAGCTCATCGTGCCGAAGAGCACATTAAAAAACTGTGGGAACTCATCCAGGCTAGTCTTGCGCAAGAAGTCGCCAATTGGGGTTAGGCGAGGATCGTCAGCGATTTTGTACAGTGCGCCAGTACGAGTATTCTTCGGCGATTGAATCAGCTCCTCTTCCTGTTTTAAGGCAGCCGTGCCACCGTACTGATCACCAACACAGTACTCAATTCTCATCGTGCGGAACTTATAGGTATTGAATAACTCCTTCTCCTGCCCGACCCGTTCATTCTTGTAAATAATCGGTCCAGCGGACGTCAGCCGTACCGCAAGTGCTGTCACAATCATGAGCGGCGAAAATACGACAATACCAACAAATGCCCCAACAACATCCGCGACTCGCTTGAGCACTCGGCCCCAGCCCTGCAAGGGCGTTCGCTGCACCTCGATCAGTGGAATACCGGCCATTGCCTGATAGGTAACGTGTGAGGTTTGGACACCTAAAATGTTTGGGCTGAGCCGCAAATCAATGCGTCGCTCATTACTGAGCGAGAGAATCTGCAACATCGTACTGTCGGACAAGCTCGAATCAGCCACAATCAGTTCATTCGGATACTGCCGATTAATGATCTCTGACAGGTCGTCGATACTGCCCAGCCGCTTACCCAAACCTGGCACCTTCTTGGCCTTATTTTCAGGCTCAACATAACCGAGATAGGCATAGCCCAACTCACTCCGATGAATCATTTCAGCTGCCAGTTGCAAAGCAACGTTATTACTACCGATGAGAACGGTGCGGCGGAGTCCAACGCCGTAGCGATAGAACAGTTGCTGAATACTGCGTATAAACCACCGGCCAAGCCAGACAAAACCAAGGGAGAGGACGTAGGCGTAGATGAGGATGACTCGAGAGTTCAGCTCCGTGTTGGTCAGAAAAATTGCTGCCATAACCAGCAGCACACCCAGGGAAACGCCTACGAAAATGCCAGCCAACTCATCAAAGCCCCGTCGAGCAGAGCCGACACGGTACAAGCCTTCAAGCGCAAAGACGAGCAACCAAACCGGTAACACCGAAAAGACAAACTGGAGGTAGAGGGGAAAATCAAGGAGGTAGATAACCTCAGTTTGCAATCGCAACCAGTAGGACACCGTAAATGCCAGCACAATCATTAGGGCATCAACCGGCACCAAAATTGCACTGAGTGCTACTTCATCTCGCTTCATGATTGTTAATTCTAGCACACCGCTCTCCTGAGAGTCACGAGCTTACAACCCAAAAAGCCCCGTATCGGAGGCCTTTTGGAAGCTAACAAAGTGGCAAATTGTCTTACTTTGATCGTTTCAGCATTGGCAGACCAGTTCGGGAGTTCTCCATGGTCTCGTACCCCTCTGGAAGGGCCTCGATTGGTTCACCCTTTGGGTTCTTTGGATCGCGTGAGAAGTAGAAAATCCGCTGTTGGCGACCACCTCGAAGCAATACTTCTTTGCTAAACAGGTAGTATGTGTCACCTGTCTTTTGTGACTGTACCGCGTATGGCATTGTGTGAATCACCTCCTCCCTATTGATGTGCCTCCAACTATATCTGTTACCCTCCTGGTGTCAATTTTGTGAAATCGTCAGGCCTAACAGGAGTGACAGTCAATCTGAACCCGTCACCAGGAGGCTTTTTCCACACTCACCGATACGCAGTACTGCTAACGTCACAAATACAAAAGCATAGCTCCAACCAAGGAGCTATGCTTTTGAGGAGGATGCCTTGCTTACTTGCGAAAATCGTCGTGCATGCCTGGCCCGCGGCCACCAAAAATGTACTGCGGCTGAATGCCGTTATCGGCTGCCCACTGGGTCAAGTCATCGCGGTGCTCTTTCATCGCCTCGCGACGCTCTGCCTTTGTCATCGACTCAAGTGCTGCACGATTACTCTCCCATTGAGCTTGCAACTCTTCTTGCTTAGCCAAAATAAGTTGCTTCTGCTCCTCGGTGAGATCACCGCTTGTCACCGCCTCTGTCAGGCGTTCATCTAAATGCACCTTTCTCTCAGCCTGATGTTGATCACGTACTTCATCAAACACCGCCTGAACCTCACCTTCGTTTAAGTGAAAGCGGTCCACAAGCTTCTGTTTCAACGAAGTAAACGATCCTGCGTCGTGGGCTTCTGCCACCTGCAGGCCGAGCATGGAGCTCCCGGCCAGTGTCAGTGCAAGTGCCGTCATCCCAATTGCGTACTTCATACGTTTCATAGTGTCATCACCTCCCTTCTAGCTACTTGCTCAGTATGCTTAGGCAACCTGTGAAACAGCTGAAGCGCTTGCACGTTGAATCGGTAACAGCACTGTAAATGTGGTACCGCTACCAACAATGCTCTCGACACTGATTTCGCCGCCGTGCGCCCGAGCAATACTCTGAGCAATCGCTAAGCCGAGGCCATACCCAGCAGCCTGCTTGGATCGAGACGTGTCTGCTCGATAGAATCGATCAAATATTCTGCCAATATCTTTCTTGGCGATCCCGATACCAGTATCTCGTATTGAAATACTGACGCGTTGATACTGTGACGCAACAGCTACCTGCACCACTGCTGTCTCTGCACTATGCTTGACTGCATTATCAAGCAAGACAACAAATAGCTCGACAAGTCGATCCTGATCTCCAAGCACATCAAGTTGACTTTTCGAACTTTTCACCTTGATCCGCTTCGCCTGATGATTTGGTAGCCTACGAATCGCACGCATCAGTGCGGCATGCACGTTCACGGTCGATGAGCGAAGAATGCCCTGCTCTTCTCGAGCCAAGGTCAGCAACCCACCCGTCAGCGTCTCTAAACCTTGGACCTCTTCCAGCAGACTCTGTAGCAACGGTCGGCCAAAGACTATGTCCGACGAACGCAATGCTACCTCGATCTCTGCTCGCATTGCCGCCAATGGCGTACGTAGTTCATGCGAGGCATTAGCAGTAAATTCTCGTTGTGCCTCGTGCGCACGGGCAATAGGATCAAGCGTTCGCTTTGCCAAAACGTAACAAGCAATCCCCCCAACAATGAAAACCATCACATTGAACTGCAGTAATCCTGTCCTCAGTCGATTCGTGCTCTCTCGCAGTTGCTCCAGACGATACAAGGAAAAGTTTGGCGGTTCTTTCTCTTGTACGATTAGTCCTCGTGGCTCTAGCCAAAAACGGTACTGTCGCTCAATCGCCCGATCAAACTCATTCGTAGAAGCAGCGTAGAGCGCAAGGCTCATACCAACACTCAAGGCCATCAACAATCCAAGGTACCAAGCCGTTAACCGTACTGTTGCCGAGCGAAACATGATTACACTCCTAACCGATACCCAAAACCGCGCACTGTGTGTATCAGCCGCGTAGTGGGAAATGGCTGATCGATCTTTCGGCGCAAGTAGCCAATGTACACCTCGACAGTATTTGGCAGAATATCAGCGTCAAAATCCCAAACATGCTCTATGATCATATCTTTCGTCACTATCCGCCCAGCATTGCGCAATAAGTATTCAAGTAAGGCATATTCTCGTACCGAGAGCTTGATCTCGATATTTGCCCTTGAAACCCGCTTGTCACTTGGATCTAAGACTAAGCTGTCGACTTGGAGCTTCGTCGTCGCTGATTCACTTGGTCGACGTAACAAGGCTCGAACGCGTGCGAGCAACTCCTCAAAAGCAAACGGCTTTGCCAAATAATCGTCGGCACCAGCATCAAGCCCCTCAATCCGATCTAGGATGGCATCTCGAGCCGTCAGCATGAGTACTGGTGTCGACAGTCCCTCAATCCGCAGTGCGGTAACAATGTCTGCACCATCCGCAATTCCAGGCAACATTCGATCAAGAATAATCACATCATACACGCCAGTAATTGCCGTCGCCTTGCCGCTCATGCCGTCCCAGCACACATCGACCGCATACGCTTCCTGCTCAAGGCCACGCTTGAGCGAGGCAGCAATTTTCCGCTCATCTTCGATGACAAGGATTCGCATAGCCCTATTCTGCTCTTTCTATATTGAGAGCTTGCTGAGAGCGAGCAAGAAACGCCTCAACCACCTGCGTAACACCATGGGCGTTTTTGCAGCCCATCAACTGAATCCGGAGCTCATGCGCACCGGGAAAGCCAGAGATGTAGGCTTTATAGTGCTTTTTCATCAGGTCGAACGGCTTGGTGTCGCCCCATGTCGATTCGTACAGATTAGTGTGTTCGACTAGCACCGAGAGCACTTCGGACAGAGACGGTATATAACCGTCGCGGCGAAAGAGCCAGGGATTGCCAAAGATTGCCCGGCCAAGCATAACGCCGTCGACTTGAGTTTCTTCGACGCGCCGTTGTGCATCCGTAAGATCGGTGACGTCGCCGTTGCCGATAATGTAGGTACCTGTCCCCTTGGCCAGCTCGACGATCTCATTGACCTGCTCCCACCTGGCCGGCACCTTCGACATCTCTTTACGCGTTCGAGCGTGGATGGTTAGCACGGGTAGCTTCATTGAGAGCAAGGCTGGCACCCAGCTCTTAAATTCATCGCTCGAAAAGCCCAGCCGGGTTTTAACCGAAACCGGTAACCGTTTGCCGCCAGCAGCCGTCCCCTCTTGGGTTGCACGAATCACCTCTTGGGCAAGCGATGGTGTTCGAATCAAACCCGAGCCAGCGCCCTGCTTGACCACCGATTTTTCCGGACAACCCATGTTGATATCCACCCCATCAAAACCAAGCTGGGCGATCAGCTTACCTGTCTCGTAAAAGTTCTCGGGCTTGGCACCAAAGATTTGGGCGACAATTGGCCGCTCGTCCTCCACAAATTGCAAATCGGGCAACAGATTGTCCCGCCCCTTCGAACACAGGCCATCACAGGGCACGAACTCGGTAAAGACCATGTCCGGCCGGCCGTACTTGACGATGATCTGCCGAAAGACGCTGTCGGTCACATCAGCCATTGGCGCCAAGACAAACATTGGCTTTGCAAGTTGTTCCCAAAACCCGTAGTACATCAGGGCATTCTACCTCGGAAATCCATGATATGACAGTCCGACAAGCAAAAACGCCCTGTTAGGGCGCCTTTGCATACACCGTGTAGGTGTTTTAGCAACTCGTCTGTGTCTCAGCGCTACAGCCGTCAATCCCCGAACCACCATTGGCGGTGTCGGTATCTGCATCACCAGTTAATGAATCAACACCAGCATTCCCGTTCAGCGTGTCGCTGCCGGTGCCACCATAAACCGAGTCATCGCCGGTGCCACCAGAGAGCTTGTCGGCGCCCGCCTGACCAAAAATAACATCATCAGCCGAGCCACCATCAATGGTGTCGACACCCAGTCCACCAACAAGACAGTCATTGCCAGACAAGCCAGTAATTTTATCATTGCCACCGTATCCAAATATCAAATCAGGCTGCGATGTACCTTTAAGTGTATTCGCGTCATTTGTACCGTGAATCGTATTTGTATACGTACCCGTGCACTCACTTGGCTGCACGCCGTTACCTACAATTTCAGATGCCTGACCAGCGACGCTCTTCCATGTAAAACTGTAGCTACCGCCAGTTGCGGTACCTGACAGATTGCCGTCTTCATCGATAGTGCCAACTCCAAACAACGTAAACCCTGCGCTCGTGCCAGTATAGACAAGCGTATAGCTCAATGAGTCGCCCATGGTGTTGCCGGTAATATTCCAAGTGTAAGAAGGATCAGGGATATAGTAGCCTGTTCCAGAGTAGTCACCTGTGGAGTTATTTTGCGTCGTAATGGTTCCCCGATGTGGGTAGTCACCGCTACAGGCAGCCACGCAGGTAAAAGTAATATCAAACGTGCCAACTAAGTTCCACTCTGGCGTTGTCGCAGCTACTGCTACCGAGGTATTTCCTAATACCGGAAAAACCGACATCAAGGTAATAGCAGCAACCGTAACTACTTTCCTTCCGGCAACTTGCATCCGACGATAGAGTTCCGTCATAGATACGCTCCTTACTTATTGATTGTGTATCTTTACCAAACACCTACTCGAAGTCCTTGTCAACTATCGAGGACGTGCGGGATTAGAGAGGAACTCCCAAATCTTCACCATCGCCAAGGTGTCGAGCTTGCAGTAAGCCAACATATCGGCAAACAGCTGCTGCTTATTCGCCTCGTGCTTGCGCTCAATCACCGCCTCCACCCACAAGCGCGAGGCGGTCTGGCCTTCCTGAATCGCCAACGACTTGTAGCTCAACTCTGGCACCAAAATGGGCAATACCTTCTTGATACTGGCACTACCTAAGAACCGATAATCTTCGTACCAGCCTTCGGAGAACGGGATCATAAGATCAACTACCCGATCGTTGAGCTTTTCCATGAAATCCGCAAACTCCGGAAACATCTCACCTAGATCATCATTTCGACTCTTTTCGAACGTTGCATACCAAACGACGATTGAGCCGCTCGTGCCAATGTCCTGTTGTAACTGGGCGACCAAATCCAATCCCGGATTCGAGTGCTCGGTATGCAGAAACTCGCGGTGTTCCAACTCGCCATTTGGCTCGTGCAGAATGTGCAATGAGTACTGGACTGGCACGTTCTGATACGGCCGCGTCCCATCGAAGGCCGGGACGACACTGCTCATCGTTTCGTAATCAAAGAAATACAAGGGGAACTGGAGTTGCCCTAGAAACTGGTCGATCTGTTCCCGTTGGACAATCGGCTGGCCGTGCTTGACCAACTCGAGCTGCCGCTGGTGCTTGCCGTTGCCAAACTGGTAGCTGTCCGGCAGATCGTGCAATCGCTCAATCCCCTGGTCTTCCAACTCACCAATCAAGTCGCCCTTCATGCCTGACAACCGGTAGATGCTGTACGGATCGGTATCTAA
Source organism: Patescibacteria group bacterium (assembly GCA_038057955.1). Taxonomy (GTDB): domain Bacteria; phylum Patescibacteriota; class UBA1384; order JACPKC01; family JACPKC01; genus JBBUCD01. Next base: position 6,903 of record JBBUCD010000053.1, read on the forward strand.
TTTCAGTACCAGAAAAACCTCGAGCCAATCTTTCAAAAATTGTTGGTGGGCATGGCGTGGTGACAGGTCGGGCATG
>JBBUCD010000054.1:0-9905 GCA_038057955.1 Patescibacteria group bacterium
GCTAATTTTCCTACGAGCTCACCATATCAAGCCAGTAATGGGGGTGCGCAGGATGCCTTTGTGACAAAGCTCAATTCAACCGGAACTACATTAACTTACTCGACGTATTTTGGCGGGAGTGGAAGTGAGCGGGGTACTGGGGTGGCGATGAATCAGGCGGGTAATACATATGTCGCGGGTAATACAACTTCTACAAACTTACCAACCGTATCGCCATTTCAATCAAGCAATGGTGGTGGAGCAACCGATGCTTTTGGATTGCTGTTCAGTGAAAATAGCGTTGTTGTCTCCGGTCTGGTCAATCCAACTCTTACCTTTACCGTTGGGAGTACCAGTTGTTCACTAGGCACACTTTCGACTACCCAGACCCAGTTTTGTACTTACGCCATCACCGCCGCCACGAATGGGACGAGTGGATATACGATATCGTACTTACCAGTAAGTACGCTCACGAGCCCTGCCACGGATACGATTAGTCATCTATCGACGCAGACGTCCTCTTCGTTGGGATCCGAGCAATTTGGCTTTAACCTGCGGGCCAACACTGCGGCAGGTTCGTTTACATCAGTCGACTTTGGAGCCGATCCGTCGGGTGGTGTTGGGACGGTGTCGGCCAACTATAACACGGTCAATCAATTCAAGTTAAACACATCGGGTGAAACCATTGCTTCGTCAACGGGTCCATCGATAGCAACAGTCTTTACGGTTGGTACGATTGCGAATATCGCCAGTAGTACGGAGGCCGGTGCCTATACCACCACCTTGACATACAACATTGTCAGTGTGTACTAGGAGAACATATGAAGATCCAAATGATCACCGGCCGGAGTATTTTAGACTCACGCGCGAACTGGACGCTCGAGGTTGAGGTGCTGTGCGAGGGCGGCGTGATTGGTCGGGCAGCCGTACCGTCGGGAGCCGTCGCCGGTGCGCATGAAGGGAAGAAGTTAGGGATCGAGACGGCGATCGGCAATGTCCAGGCGATCATGCCCTCACTAGTTGGCCAGGATGTCACGGGGCAGCAGGCAATCGACCAGAAGATGATTGAGCTCGATGGCACGCCCGAGAAGTCGACGCTGGGTGCGAACGTACTCTATGCCATCTCGATGGCGGTGGCTGACGCTGCGGCCAAGGTGCAGAACATTGCGCTGTACCACTGGATTCAGCAGCTGTCGGGGACCGAGAAGCCAACAATTCCGACGCCTTTATTTAATCTGATTAATGGCGGCAGCCACGCCAACAATAATTTGCCGTTCCAGGAGTTTTGTATTGTGCCGAAGCCGGGACTACCAATTGCCGAGCAGATTGGGATTGGGCGGGCGGTGATGGAGAGCTTGAAGGAACTGTTGCACGCACGAGGATTAGGTACTGCCGTTGGCGATGAGGGTGGTTACGCACCGTGGTTGCATCGCAACGAAGAGGCGCTTGATTTGCTACTTGAGGCGATCAAGCAAGCGGGCCATCAGCCGGGTGTCGATGTCACTTTGGCGATTGATGTCGCGGCCAGCAACATTCCCGATCTGCATGCTAGTACCTACCCACTCGAGCCAGCTACCTACTACCAACAGCTGATACAGAAGTACTCAATATCAATCCTCGAAGATCCGCTCGATCAGGAGGATTGGGCTGGCTGGACAGCGCTGACAGCGCAACTTGGCGGCTCGGTGGCGGTGATTGGTGATGACTTGTTTAACACGAATGCGACGCGTTTGCAGCGGGGGATTGCCGAGAAGGCAGCGAATGCGATTCTCATTAAGCCCGATGACGTTGGAACATTGACTGAGGTACTGCAAACGGTGCAGTTGGCTAAGCAATCAAACTACGGCATCGTTGTCTCGCATCGTGCTGGCGAGACCGAATCGACCATGATTGCCGACTTGGCCGTTGGCATTGGTGCCAGTTACATGAAGGCTGGTGGCTTGTCGCGTAGTGAGCGGACGGCAAAATACAACCAGCTCTTGCGGCTGGATGCATTGCTGACCGAAACTGGAATCAAGAACTGGTCGTAAGTTAGCCGTTGACTCGTTCGACGTACTGGCCGGTTTGGGTGCTAATGCGGACGATCTCGCCTTGCTTGATGAACAGGGGCACATTGACCTCGAGACCGGTTTCGAGCGTGGCGGGTTTGAGGGTGCCCGATTGGGTATCGCCCTTAAAGCCCGGTTCGGTGTAGGTGACTGCTAAATCAACCTTGGCAGGCAGCATGACTCCCATCAATGTGCCGTTGTAGAGGACGAGGTCAGTTTCAGTGCCTTCTTTAAGATACTTGAGGTCGCTACCGAGTTTGGCGACGGTAATTTCGTACTGCTCGAAGGTATCCGATTCCATAAATGTGGCGCTCGTCCCGTCGGCATAGAGGAACTGGCCATGGCGTCGGGCAATATCGGCTTCTTCAAACTGATCGCTGCCCTTAAAGGTGCGCTCATAGACGGCACCAGTGTTGAGATTGCGGATTTTGGTGCGCAATACGGCGCCGGCTCGACCTGTTTTGGAGTGTTCGTAGCTGACAACCTGGTGGGGGATGTTGTCGAGCTCGAAGAACGTGCCTGTTTTCAGGTCGGTGATAGAGAGCATAGTTTTGGTTTACCGAGTGGCGTAGGGAACGAGTGCCAAGAAGCGGCCGCGTTTGACAGCATCGGCCAAGCGTCGTTGATGTCGGGCGCAGGTGCCGGTGTCTTTGGCCGAACGGAGCTTGCTCCAGGTGCCAAGGTGACGCTTCAAAAGACTGGCATCTTTGTAGTCAATCCACTCGACGTGTTTGCGGCAAAACTGACAGGTTCGTTTGCGTTGCTGGGCCATAAAGTTCCTTTATTAGAATGGGATATCGTCTAGGTTGATTTCGTCTGGGACCGGGACAGGTGCCTCGGCTGGTTTGCTGGCAGTCGCCGGCGCTTTTGGTGCGGCGCTGCTGGGCATCGCTGCTGGTGCCTCGGCAGTTGCGCCCTCTGCTGTACCGGTTGCATCGCCGTGTCGGGCCGCGCCCGTGGCACTAATCTGGTCGGCCACAATTTCGGTTGAGTAACGCTTGATGCCATCTTGGCCTTCCCACTGGCGGGTGCGCAATCGTCCCGATACCAGGACCTTGCGGCCCTTGTAGAGGATTTGGCCACAGATCTCGGCCAACTTCCCCCAAGCGACGATGTTGTGAAATTCGGTCTCTTCTTGCTGCTGGCCGTCTTTGTTGGTCCAGCGGCGGTTGGTGGCAAGGCTGAAACTGGCGACACTTGCGCCACTTGGCGTCGAGCGGATTTCGGGATCCTTCGTCATGTTGCCCAGAATGATCGCCTGGTTGAAATCAGCCATGCACGCCTCCTTTGATTACTTGTCTTGTGCCAGGCCGTCGTCGGTACTAGCATCGTCGCTTAAGAGCTTGCCGAGCTGCTCGTCGAGCTTTTTGGTGCGGGCTGCATCGTCGACAGTTTGATCAGCCGGTAGTTCGGTAGCTGTGTCGGACCCAAGCTCGCTAGCTTCCTTGAGTTCCTCACCCTCTTCGAGCGAGGTGGTCAGCTTCTCGATTGGCAACGAGACCAATAGGTGGCGAAGGATGTCTGGCATTAAGCGCAGCTCTTTGTCGAGCTGGACCAATGCCGTTGGATTCAGGAGCAGTTGATAGGCGGTGTAAAAGCCAGCCGTTTCCTTTTTGATCGGGTAGGCGAATGAGCGTCGGCCAAGGCTGCGCTGGGCATTGACAGTGCCGCCGGCACGGGTGATTGCCTGCTCTATGGCAGGTACGGTCTCTTCTTTGGTGATCGTGGTTAGTTCGTAGTCTCGGTCAGTCACGCTGCTCCTTGCACATATCTATAGCCACACGAATCTTGTGTAGGTAGTCGAAACTTTACCAGGTTCCGCCTTGGTTGACAAGAAGGAGGGGCAAGAAAAAGCCCGGCATAAGTACCGGGTGTCGACATTGTTGTCAGTTTTTTTGATGGCTATTCCCCCCGATTGTGCCGATGTAGCCATATCCGGTTAGTCTTGTCGGTCATATTGCCACGGAGTACGCCCACATCTACACCGGGATACAGGGTGTTGATGTCGAAGACCCACAGCTCTTTTCGGACGTGGTAGTTTAGGCGGCCGGCGATGGTGATCAAGTTGGTTAGCGGCGCCTTGATGAGGTTGTCGGGTATGAATAGGGCGGTTGCTCCAGGATGAAGGCGTTGTTCTTGGCACTGGCTGAGCTCTGTCTGCCCAAGCTCATTCAGGGGCAAGGTCGATTCCCAGCCGACCGGGTGGGAGAGCTTGAGCGTCATGCGATAGAATTTGTTTGACAACTTCGCTCGCATAATCTGTCTGAGCCCCTCATCGAACGCCTCGCGTAGAAGCGGCTGGTGGAGGAAGTGGTAAAAACTGCTGCAAGCACGGAAGTTTCCAGCAAGCTTTGGTCTCTCTTGGGGCAGGTGTTCTGAGCCTCTGAAACAGGTTTCATTTAACCGCAGTAGTCGTTTGTCGGTTAGGAAGACGGCGCAGGGGTCATTCCCGCAAAAGACCAGGGGGTCTTGACCGATGTATAGCAAGGTACAAATCTCTCCCTCAGTAATCTCGTTTTGTTAAACGGAGGGACACTTTGTATCAAACATTGAACTTAAATTCAATGACATCGCCGTCCTTGACGATGTATTCTTTGCCTTCTTGACGGAGCTTACCGGCGTTTTTGGCACCTAACTCGCCGTTATAGGAAATGAAATCGTCGAAGGCGATGGTGTCGGCTTTGATAAAACCTTTTTGGAAGTCGGTATGGATGACGCCTGCTGCCAGGGGAGCGGTGGCACCTTTGGGGATTGTCCAGGCCCGAACCTCTTGGACGCCAGCGGTGAAGTAGGTCTGCAGGCCGAGGAGGGCGTAGGCCTCTGTGATCAGGCGGTTGAGGCCCGGTTCGGCAAGTCCTAGATCGGCCAGAAATTCTGTTTGTTCGGTAGGGGAGAGCTCGGCCACTTCTTGCTCGATTTTGGCTGAAATGGGGACGATCGTTGCTTGGGCAAGATCGGCGCGACCAGAACGCAAGGCTTCGACCCGCTCCCCTGCTTGGGCAATAATTGCCTCGTCGACGTTCAAGACAAACATCAACGGCTTGGCGGTCAGTAGTTGGAGTTGTTTCAAGAGCGATTGTTCTGTTTCGGAGAAGGCAAGTGAACGGACTCCCCCGCCCGCGTCTAATTTTTCCCGGAGACGGTGCAGGAGGTCGCGCATCGCTATCGCCTCTTTGTTGCCCGCTTTGATCTGGCCATCTATCCCCTGCATCCGTTTGTCGACGGTGCTTAAATCCGCTAAGGCCAACTCGGTTTCGATGGTTTCGATGTCGCTCACTGGATTCACGTCCCCTGCCACATGGCTAACGTTCGGGTCGGAAAAGTCGCGGACCACCATCGTGATCGCGTCGCATTCGCGAATGTGTGAGAGAAACTTGTTGCCCAATCCCTCGCCTTGTGAGGCGCCACGGACTAAGCCGGCAATGTCAACGAAAGTAACGGTTGCCGGCACAACTTTTTGCGGCTTGACAATGGCCGACAGCTGGTCGAGTCGTTCATCGGGCACATCAACAATACCAACATTTGGTTCGATGGTGGTGAAGGGAAAGTTCGACGCCTGCGCCGCCATCTTTTTGACAAGGGCATTAAAGAGCGTCGATTTTCCCACGTTTGGAAGTCCTACAATGCCGATCTTCAAACTCATGCCAGGAATAGTACCAGAGATAAACCGAGAATTCTATGAGCGTGACCAGCGGGCGTAGATGCCGGTGGAGAGGAGGCGGTCGCGGTTTGTTTCTTTGAGGGCCAACTCGCCGGCATCGATCGTGCCGCCGAGTTTCAAGTCTTCGAGCATGTTTTGCAGCATGATGCTTGATGCCGAGACGGCGTAGGCATTGATGATCAGAAAGAGCGGTTCGCGCGACAGCACTGCCTTGCAAGCGGCGAGGAGTTGGGGGAAGTGCTCGTTGAAGTCCCAGCGTTCGCCATTGGGGCCGTGCCCAAAGACTGGCGGATCCATGACGATGCCGTCGTAGCGGACGCCCCGGCGTTCTTCGCGCCTGACAAACTTGAGGGCATCGTCGAGAATCCAACGGATCGGTTTGTCGGCTAGATTCGATAGGGCCTGGTTTTCTTTGGCCCAGCCGATAGTTGGGCGCGACGCGTCGACATGGGTTACGGTCGCACCGGCTTTGGCAGCAATGAGCGAAGCGACGCCAGTGTAACCAAACAAGTTGAGTACGTTCGTGGGATGAGTAGTTTTCGAGAGGATCTCACTCATCCACTGCCAGTGTGCGGCTTGTTCGGGAAAGACGCCCGTGTGTTTGAATGGTGTCAGTTTAGCGTGCATCACAATCGTGTCGAACGTGAGTTTCCAGGCGTGGGGTACGTTCGTCCGCATTTCCCAATTCCCCTTTTTACCCTCGTCGTAAAAGGTGGCATCGGCTTTGTCCCACTCGGCCTGCGGCAGCTGCGGCTGCCAGAGCGTTTGAGGATCGGGCCGGCTTAGGCGGTACTGGCCAAACCGCTCCAAGCGGCGCCCATGGCCACTGTCGAGGAGTTCGTAGTCGTTCCAGGTTGGGGCAGTCAAGATTCGCATGTAACTACTGTACCATATGGATAACGCGTCCGGTTGGACGCGTTCGTGTGGTTGATAGCCTTAGATTCGGGCGAGGAAATCGGACACGTTGCCGATGTACTGCTCAGTTTTCGTGGGATCCTTCTCGTCAAAGCTGCGTTGGATGATATAGCCGTTTTCATCGATACCATCTGCCAATCGGGCGGTCACAACGCTCGCTCCCTGGCTACACAGGTTCTGGACAGCCAGCGGTGCAGCAACCATGGTCCAAACGGAGACCCGATTGAGTGGAATATCGATACCTATCTCATCGCGCAGCCAATCAAAGCCTGCCAGAACTGATTTACCAGTTGCACAGGTTGGGTTGATCACAACAGCGTGTTTTTCGTTCTCGCCAAAGCGAGGGCCAACACTCGGTCGCCGCACAGCGTACCGGTACTGGCTATCGCTTTGGGACTGGAAATGTCGGTCGATCCGGACGTTTGCCTGTGCATCGATGTGTTTATCGAGCTTGTGCTTGACGAGGAATGAGGCCATTGAGCCGTCATTTTCAATGACAAACAGGTCGATTGGGAACTTGATCCAGTTACCGTCCTTCGCAAAATCCGCAAAGTGACCGTAGAGACGCATGAGGTAGATCGCTACCTCTTTTTCGGATCGACTCAGCACGGATTTGTATCGTTCAATTGATCGAATGCAGTCGTTGGCTGGCCCACTGGGAATTTGAAGCTGTCCGTTTTGCTGAAAATGAATGACATCTTCCTGTGTTACAGAAGATAATGTCTTGGGTTGCACCAGCTCCCCAATAAGTAGTTCTTCTAACTCTTCCATGACTCACGCCTCTGTTTCGAAAAGTGCTATCAAAAGCCTTTGTTGTTCCTACGGTGTTGTGGGAGTGCTGTCAATCTAGCGAATGACGACGCCGCTGTTGCCGAAAGCGGCCCAGTTCGATTTGAATTGGTTGGTTGTCCAGGTGAGGCGGCCAGCCGCTGGGTCGTTAATGATGAAGCGGGTTGGATCGTCGGCAGTCCCTGTAAAGCCAATGACGAGTCGGGTGTGTTCGCCAACCCAGGCCGAGATCGAGGCACCGCTTGGGGTTTGCCAGCTATCGCGTTGGGCGCGGCCCGTCGTACCCCAGATCTCGACTGGATTGCCCGCCTCGATTTCATGAGCGACATCACCGACCGTCCAGCCACTGAAGGCTTGTGAGGGACGGTAGGCATTGCTGATGCGAGCAATCGGGCCCCAGTGAGCGCCGTAACCAGTGCTATTTTGGCGGCCAGTCACGCTGCCAACGAAAGCGATATTCGGGTTGCCCCAGGTGTCGCCTCGGGTGAGTGGTTCGTCGATACCGAGCGCATTGAGGAGCTCGTTTTCTGAGACACCAGCTCCCTTGTAGTTGAGGGCCATCTTGAGCGCGGCAACTTCGCAACTGAGCGGCAGATCCTGGCGATCGTTCGGAATGTTTAGTGTTGTACTAAGTTCCTGCGTGCTGAATGTCGCTCGGGTGGCATGCGTGCTGGCCGGGCCACGAGTTCCTTTGATGCCAGCAGTAAGCTGGACGGTATAGGTGGCGTTTCGCTCGAGACCTTTGGGTGCAAAGGTGAGGGTGTTGCCACTCCATGAGAATGAGCCGGCAACACCCGGCGAGATCGAGAATGCCTGTTCGGCCGATGGGTGGTTGACGGCTTGGTCAAAGGTAACCCCGATCGCAGTATCTGGATTGACATTTGATGCACCCGCTCTGGGCGTGAGGCTAATCACCCTAACTGGTCCAAGGGTTGAGAAGCCGAGTCGAGTGTCAGACTCAAAGATGCCGCCATTCTGCATGACCGTCCCCCTAGGAATCGTCACCGTATAGGCAGTGTTGTGTTCCAGCGACTGACTTGGCGAGAACACGAGGTGTGTCTCATTGTCAGTACGCCACGTCCCCTCAAGTGTCGGTTCAATCGTGAGGTGTCCGAGTAACTCATTAACGGATTTCGGCGCACTGCTGAGCTCGAGTGTCAGTGAATCAAGTTCGGGTTCGACGCCAGTACTTGGTAGATCGACCAAGGTCGCAGATGGGGCAGCGAGCGTGCTGAATGCAAGGGTAAATGAGGAACTGGCTTTGCCAGCCTCTAGGCTTGGTTCGGCCAACAGGAGGTAGTTCTGTCCTTGTCGGAAGCACTCGGTTGGTCGGACGACGTAGAGATTGCCATTCTCACTCAGCGTAATATCGAGCGGCTGTGCTGGGTCTGTGGTGATTGTAAAGGCACCGACCTGCGAGATCGTCTGATCGAGGGTGAGGGTGAGGGGCTCACACGGCAGGACCTCTTTCGCCTCGTTGATGAGTGAGGCGCTTTGGATGGCAGGATAGGAGGTGGTGGTGAATTGGTAGACCGAGGTCGTTGGGTAGATCGAGGTGAGTGAGACCAAATCAGTCAGTACGACGTGGTGCGTTGTTTCTGGTAGGTATTCTTGGGCGGGCGAGAAGGTGAGCTCCCGGTAGAGCACGTCCTCGATGACTGGATCGGTGAAGCTCCAAGTGCCTTCGATGGCAGGTTTGATACTGGGGGTGACGGCGTCTTTGAGGATTGGTTTGGTAAATCGAATACGGAGCGGTTCTTGGATGCCAATCGTGGCGGCTGCTGACTGACCTGTTTCTGGGGACGGGGAGGCGAAGGCGAGGGCGATAGCCAGTAGTCCGATCAGCACGAAGAGTGCGCCTCGGCCGAGTGACTGGTGAAAGGCATTTTCGACCAAAACAGGATTCACCACCCAGTGGTGGGGGTGTCGTCGGTGTAGCTTAGGATGTGGTGCAGCTTTGGCGTGATACGTACGCCGGTGTGAGGACATCTCCCCTCCTGCAATCATAGTAGCAGCAACTAGTCGCGCCGACGACCGTGGAATGCTTGGTGTACCTCTTTCAGATGCGTATCGGTCAGATGGGTGTAGCGTTGGGTCGTGACAACCGAGGAGTGGCCCAACAGCGTCTGGACGGCGCGTAGGTCTGCTCCCGACTGAAGTAAGTCGGTGGCGAAGGTATGGCGGAGGGTATGTGGGGTGACGTGTTCGGCAACACCGGCCAGTTGGGCGTAGTGTTGGATGAGGCGTTGGATCGAGCGAACGGTTAATCGGTTGCTGTTGTGCTCGTTCCCCTTTTCTTTGATGAATAGTGCTGGATCGCTATCAGCTCGGGCTGCTAGATAGGTTTTGATCCTTGTTTGGGCGTTTGGTGATAAAAAGACCACCCGACGCTTCTTTCCCTTGCCCAGCACACTAACCTCTTCCCTACCCTCGACGTCGAGACGGTCAAGGCTGACGAGCTCGGCAACACGTAGGCCAGTCGAGAAGAGGGTCTCAAGCATTGCCCCGTCGCG
>JBBUCD010000055.1:0-7362 GCA_038057955.1 Patescibacteria group bacterium
TGGCTTCTCGCCAGAACAGATCAAGATTGTTCGAGAAGCCGCAGCTAGGCCGAATGGCCTGATCCTCAACACTGGCCCAACTGGATCGGGCAAGAGCACTACTCTCTACGCCATACTGTCGGAACTCAACAAACCCGGTGTAAAGATTGTCACGATCGAAGACCCAATTGAGTACCGAATCAAGGGCGTCCAACAGACCCAGGTCGAACCCGAAAAAGGCTACACCTTTGCCACCGCGCTTAAAAGTTCACTCCGTCAGGATCCAGATATCATCATGGTTGGTGAGATCCGCGATGCCGAGACGGCAACAACCGCTGTTCAGGCAGCGTTGACTGGCCACCTCGTGCTCTCGACACTCCACACCAATAGTGCGGCTGGCTCAATCCCACGCCTCCTTGATATGGGCGTCAAAAGCTACCTACTCGGCGGCGTCATTAATCTGATTATCGCCCAACGCTTGGTCCGCAAATTGGCACATCCCGAGAAAACTGGTGATGATCGGTACGAAGGCCGGATCGCAATTGCCGAGCTGTTCGTACCAAATCGAGATACCGAGACGCTCATTCAACAGAAGGGGACGATCGATCAATTCGAAACCGCTGCCCGACAGGCCGGCATGAAAACACTCTTTGAAGATGGTGAGGAGAAAGTAGCCGCTGGCGTGACGACCGATGAAGAGCTGCGTCGTGTGGCAGCCCAGGATGAGCTTGAGGAGGACCTTCCCTCGACGCCATCATCAGTGCCTGCTACACTGTGACCCCAAGAGGTGAGGTGCGAGAGTGGTTGAATCGGGCGGTCTCGAAAACCGCTAGGGGTGCAAGCTCCTCGTGGGTTCGAATCCCACCCTCACCGCCACAACAGCAGTAACATAAAAATGAGTGGCCGAAGCCACTCATTTGCGTGTCGATACTATAAATTGATCACTTGCGGTACCCAACCAAGTTTTTTGATCATCTCCAGGTACTGGTAGCGGGTAGCATGGTGTTGTCCCAAGAGTGCCAGAACGGCACCCTCAAGCACGTTAGTGCCGAATGAAAACTGGTTCCTCTGCTCATCAAGGAAGAGTGGAGTAGTCGTAATCACTCGCCGACACCCCCGACTGCGCAGCAGCTCGATGTCAGCCGGACGAATCGTGTTCGTCAGCACCGTTTTCCCACCAATCCAAGGTGGTAGATAGCGCCTGATGTACAGAAAATCACCAGTGATCCACTCAGCCTGATCGTAGAGCTCCCAGCCACGCTCCACGAAGCTTTCCTGCTGCTTGCCAGTTGGATACAACCAGGTGAACGGGACTCTCGTGACGATGGGCAGCAACAACCGTGCTAACAGTTCTAAAAAAAACATCGAACGAATCGGCATCGGGATACCGAGTGCAAAGACCATATCGCCAAAGACTACCCTAGCTTTTCGTATTACCAGCTCCTCAGCCAATCCAAACCGGTCGAGGCCGCTCATGAGGAGCACCTTAGTGTCCCGGAACTGCACAATCCTATTCACCTCGAGCCAATAGATCGCTAATCGCTCGAGCGTATCCTTGAGGCCGCTCCCATCAACAACGGGTGTAATTTTGGCTACAAGCGCTAATTTTCGAGCATCTCTAATCTCGTAGACGCGCTTACCAATCCGTAGCCAGCGATCGATACCGCCCAAGCAAATCACGTCCACCTTGCCATCGGCCTCTTGAATAATTCGCCGAGCTTCGGGTATGCTGCCGTTTGTTCCTCTGCGGATAATGACGAAGTGTGTGCCGCCGATGACTGTCTCGATGCGCATATCCCGGCTTGAAGAGCCGAGACTGACGCTCAAGACTATTTTGCTTGCTAGTGCCATTCTCTCGCTCATCTTCTTCACCGCCTGTAAAAGAATGCGAACTGGGTTCCCCAGCTCGCAGGCAGCATACGCGAAAGACGCTAGCTTTTCCACAGCCTATATCGTATACTCCACACCATATGATTCCAGGACAGAAACTCAAAAACCGAAAACGAGCCAAAACGCATGGCTTCTTTGCCCGTATGAAAACGACGGGTGGACAGAACGTGCTCAAGCGACGACGTGCCAAGAAGAGAGAGGAACTCGTTGTTCGCACGTACCGGCCGGCTTAATAGCTCCCGCGACTTTGCCCGTATCTACCGCAAGGGACAGGCTGCTCGAAGTAGCCTGTTTCGTATTGCCTGGATGACGGCTGCGCGAACCCGAGTTGCCGTGGTCACTGGCCGTAAGGTCTCGACCAAGGCGGTTGTCCGCAATCGGTTCAAACGACAGGTGCGGGCAGCCATTCGAGCACTCCTGTCGCGTCTACAACCTGTTGACCTGATCATCCAGCTGCAACCAGCAATGATTGTTGGCACCAGCTACGAAACACTGGCTACCGATCTGCAGACGCTCCTTGAGCGATCAAAGCTCATTCGGTAGGAACGGCATGCGCTCCTTGGCGATCGGCCTGATCCGGTGCTACCAGCTGACATTGTCCCCAGATCACAGCTGGCTCCGGCTCTTTTTCCCTGGCGGCTACTGCCGCTTTACCCCATCCTGCTCGGCCTACACTATCGATGCGATCACAAAGCACGGTACACTAGCAGGTAGCTGGCTAGGCATACAACGGATTGGCCGATGAAATCCAATGAACCCCGGCGGCTACGACCCAGCCTAACGAATCGAGGAGTCACCATGGAACTACTCACCACCGTTTTCTACCAACCGTTCTACAACCTACTCTTCTTTCTCATCTCGGTACTACCTGGTGAAAGCCTTGGCCTGGGTATTATTGCACTCACCTTCTTAGTCCGACTCCTCCTCCTGCCGACATCCGCCCAAGCGGTTCGCGCCCAACGCGAGCTCCAGGCCCTCCAACCCGAGATTGATGCGCTCCGAACAACCTACAAAGACCAACCGGAAGAGCTAAACAAGAAAATCTTTGCACTTTACCAAGAACACAAGGTCAATCCACTCGGCTCGTGCCTACCGTTACTCATCCAGCTGCCTATCCTGCTGATTCTGTACCGAGTCTTTATCTCAGGCATCAATGGCGAGCACCTCGACCTGCTCTACTCCTTTGTTCCAGCACCGGAACACCTGCAGACGCTCTTTCTTGGTGTCGATCTTCACACGCCAAGCATTCTCCTCGCCGTGCTGAGTGGCGCGCTCCAATTCATCCAAACCTGGCAACTGATGCGCAAGCAGCCAAAACCAGCTGCCGCGGTAACTGATGTCAAAAAAGAGCCAACGGCCGAGGAAACAACCGCCCGAATCAGTCGATCGATGGCATACATCATGCCACTCCTGACGATTTACATTGGTACGCGATTCCCGGCGGGTCTCGCGATCTACTGGATCGTCACCACCCTCTTTTCGATTGTGCAGCAGTGGTGGCTCTTCCGCACCAAGCCAAGCCTTGTGACGCCGCACGTAACGGTCCAGATACGGGATCACAAATAGTTCATCCACCAGCTATCCCCAATTCTATCCACAACCTTTCTCTCCTGTTAGAACCTGTTTTCTCTCTAGTCTTTCCGAAAGATTGTGGATAACATTCATCCACAACGGTCGTGGTAGAATTGCAGCCGATACGAATAGGAGGGTAGATGCAAAGTGCGACAACAGTCTGGCAAACAACGCTTGGTGAGCTCGAAGTTACCTTGTCCAAGGCCAACTTCACCACCTGGTTCCGAAACACCCGCATCATTAGTGTCGCCGATGGCTTAGTCACCTTAGGCGTGCCACACACCTTCGCCAAGGAGTGGCTCCAGTCCAAGTACCATAAAGAGATCATTGCCTCCCTCAAGCAGTACTACCCAGACATCCAGCGCGTTGAGTACTTAGTTGCTACGAGTACCCAACGCCCTGATATGTCTGAACCAACACCAGCAACAGCACCCGCAGCCCCAACCAGTAGTGCAGCCACAGCCTCATCGAGCGAGACGCAACGAACCAACACCAGTAGCAACACGCTCAACGAGCGCTACACCTTCGATACCTTCATTGTTGGTAACTCAAACCGACTTGCTCATGCCGCTGCCCTGGCTATCGTCAAAAAACCAGGCAATATCCAGTACAATCCACTCTATGTCTACGGCGGCGTTGGTTTGGGGAAAACTCATCTCCTCCATGCCATTGGTAATGAGATTCAGAAACAGTTTCCAAAAAAAACCATCCTGTACGCCTCATGTGAACGCTTCACCTCGGAATTTGTCCAAGCGATGCAGAGTAAGCAAATTGATAGCTTCAAGAAGCGTTACCGGAATGCCGATGTACTACTGATCGATGACATCCAATTTCTGGCCGGCAAAGAGGGGACACAGGAAGAGTTTTTCCACACCTTTAACACCCTGCACCAGACCAATCGTCAGATCATCATGACCTCTGATAAGCGGCCGCGCTCGATTCCACAGCTTGAACCACGCCTCAGTTCCCGCTTTGGCTGGGGTATGGTCACCGATATGCAAACGCCTGACTTTGAAACCCGCCAGGCAATTCTGCTCCACAAGTGCGAAGAGAAATCCTTCCCACTCGACCAAGAGGTCATTGAGTACATGGCCCAGCACGTCCAGAGCAACATTCGCGAGCTTGAGGGTGCCTTGAATGCGATCGCCACACACTGCGAGCTCTACAACGTTCAGCCTTCATTGAAACTCATCGAACGTGTCTTGGAGCAAACCGGCATGGATCGGCGCGTCACGCATGTCACCGTTGAAAGTATCTCTCAAACCATTGCCGACTTCTTCACCCTCGAGCTAGTTGATCTCCTTGGCAAGCGACGGAATAAGGAACTCGTCTACCCAAGACAAATTGCTATGTACCTCATTCGAACCGAACTCCAGTTCTCGTACCCAAAAATTGGGAAGGCGCTGGGTGGTAAAGATCACACAACGGTCATGCATGGCGTAGAAAAAATAACCAAGGAACTTGTCCACGACGACACGCTCCAACGTGACATTGCTCTCATTAAAGAACGGCTCTACGTCGCCGGATAGTTATCCCCACGACTATGGGGATACCGTGTGGATGAAAATTCCTGTATGACGAAAAGGGGAAATCATCCACATTTCATCCCCACCCCATCAACAACCCGTCCACAGCCCTGACAAGGATCAATCCACAAATCCACAGCCCTTATTACAATCACTAATTCATTCATGAAAGATATATTCATATATGGACGTCACTTGCACACAGGAAAACTTCTCAAAAGGATTACAGATCGTCAGTCGAGTTGCGACGACGAAGTCGTCATTGCCTGTCTTAGCAAACATTCTCATTCAAACAAAAGATGGGCAGCTCCGATTAGCAGCCACTGATTTGGAGATTGGTGTTGTGACAATGATTGGGGCAAAGGTGGTGACTGACGGCGCGATTACGCTGCCAGCTCGGTTACTGGTGGATTTCATTGGACAGAATACCGATCCAACCCTGCAGATAGGCGTGACACAAGGTGAGGCACGGATTCAGTCGGATCGCCATACTGCCACCATGAAGGGAATGGATGCGGCTGAATTTCCACTCATCCCAACGGTGAACGATGCGACGGTCTTTACCCTACCAGCCTCACTCCTCCGACGTGGCTTGAAAGATGTCTTATTTGCTGCTGCGATTGATGATGCCCGACCTGTCTTGAATGGCATCTGCTTTCGCTTTCGAGAAAAAGAGTTGGTGTTAGCGGCAACTGATTCGTACCGGTTGGCTGAGCGAGTACTGCCGCTCACTGGCAACGTGCCTGAAGGTACGTTGCTGTTACCGGTTCGAGCGGCCCAGGAGCTCACCAGGGTTCTCCCCGATAGTGCGGCCGTGGCTACTCTTCAGTTCAATGCCAATCAGCTCTCGCTCGATGTCGAAAATACACAGATCATTTCTCGGTTAATTGATGGTACCTTTCCCGATTATCAACAGATTATCCCCGCCTCGTCCACGACAACCGTAACTGTTGATCGGGAGGAACTCATCAACGCTGTTCGGATGGCGAGTATCTTTGCTCGGGATACTTCCCACAATATTCGGTGCACGATGACACCACCTACTGGTTGTACCGTTGCAGCCGTGTCAGCAACGGTTGGCCAAAATGTGGCGACCGTACCAGCCACTGTTGTCGGTGAGCCAATTGAGATTGCTTTCAATGCCAAGTACGTTTTGGATGCCTTAGCGGCCTTAACCGGTGAGACGGTTACTATGCTGTTCTCTGGGACTGATCGAGCCGGTATTTTTCGCGCCTCATCTGACGACAAGTACCTCAGCTTGGTGATGCCACTTCGGACCGATGCCTGAGATCGCAACAACGATCCGACTATCTGGGTTTCGACGATTTCACGACTACACCGTATCGCTCTCATCACCGACCGTGATTGTTGGTCCGAACGGTGTTGGCAAGACAACGCTCCTGGAAGCACTCTACTACACAAGTCTGGGGCGATCGTACCGAACCAGCAGTGACCGCGACATGATTGGGTGGCAGACCGATACCGCTCGGATTGAGGCGACTTTTTCAACGGGTTTATCAATCACTCGAGCTATCTCGACCTTTCGTGGTTCGGTGACAAAGCAGTGTCAGGTGAACGGCCTGCAGACGACACCACTCGCCTCGCTTGGTCAGCTCCACGTTGTCCTGTTTGCCCCGGAGCTGATCGAGCTGATCATGGGTGCTCCCAGGGTTCGCCGTCGCTACTTAGATATCCTACTCTCTGGAACTGATCCGGAGTACGCCCAAGCATTACTGCGCTACCAACATGCGCTGAAGCAGCGAAATGCGCTCCTCCTCCAACCTCCACAGGTAACGAATTCATTTGATGTGTGGGAGTCCCTACTCGTCGACACGGGCACGCTCTTGCTGCGCAAGCGAGAGCGACTTGTGAGGCTCCTGCAGACACAGGTCCAACCGGCCTACGATGCCCTAGAACCAGCTACCAAACAGCGAACGGTCCAGTTGAGCTACGAGTCATCCGTTGAGCCGCAGGACAGATACAGTGAGCTTCTAGTAGCCAGTCGAGAGCGTGACCGTCGGAGTACCGGCACGAGTTTGGGACCACATCGGGATGAGCTGCGTATTCAATTGGATGCACACCCCGTCTCGTTTGCCTCGCGTGGCGAGCAGCGAAGCCTGCTCCTGGCCTTGAAGCAAGCCGAGCTGGCGTTACATGCGACGACCAACAGTGAGCTGCCTCCCTACCTGTTGCTTGATGACCTATTTTCGGAGCTCGACAAGCGTCGATCGACGCAGCTGACGCAGTTGTTGGCTCAGTATCCAACGATCGTCACCACCACCGATGCAACCTCGCTGGATCCAAGTCTTCGCGAGGCCGCAACCATTCTGGATTTAACCGACCATGCCGCTTAATCCACTGTCGCACGAGCTGGGTGGCTTCGGTGCTCGCCACG
>JBBUCD010000056.1:0-14661 GCA_038057955.1 Patescibacteria group bacterium
GCTATACGAGCCCAAATTCTGCAGCGCTCGTACAAAGGAAATCACTTCGCCCAGCACTACTTATTCTCTGTCTGGCAGCCCCTGAAGGATGAAGACCAACTACTGCTGATGCACTTCATGAATATCAGTAGCGAACTACCGTCCACCTCATACATCGGACCGGCCGGTAACGTCCTCGACGGCAACCTATTCTTTTGGGCTGGCATTTCGACAACGCGCAATGCTACGTGGTCGACAAACCTACAGCTGACGATTAAATTCTAGCTCTCCACTTCTCGAAATCCACCATCATCACCGGTGGATTTTTCATTTCAATCCTCGCACCGTAGATTTACACAAAAGAATGCAGTATTCTTTTCGTTCGTCCTGGGGAGACGGTTACAGTAATAACTTACATAGGAGGATAATAACTTTTGTGGTGTCTAACATTTATGTTGCTTGCGTTCTGCTCTCTGCTCCTGCCATGCAGGGCCGAGGAAGCCCACGCAACGACTATGAAAGAGCCAAAACTGAAGATCGGAACATCGACGGAATTTTCAATCGACCCCCTACTTGGGGAAAGCTTTCGCTTCATCGAAATTGAGAATGAAGGCTTCAAAATCGAATACGACCGGTTCAACAACCGCGAGGGGTACCAACGGATTTTCATGAACCCCCACACCTTTACCCTGGTGGAGTCGAAAGACTTTATCTGTAAGATTGCACCCGGCGTCATTGTTGGGACCAACCTACACGGCAGCAATGACTGGCTTCTTGGAGCCGATGCTTCCTTTTCCTTCCCCGATGCCAGGATCCAGATCCTCCAACGGAGCTACCTAGGCAACCACTACGACGAGCACCATGTGTTCTCAGCATTCCAACCGCTCAAAGAAGAGGATCAGTTACTCTTGGTCCATTTCCTGAACATGACCGATCAGTTCCCATCTACCTCGTACCTTGGCCCCGCCGCTAACGTACTGGATGGCGACCTATTCTTCTGGGTTGGAGTTTCGCCAACCCACAGTGCTACCTGGGCAACTATTCTCCAGGCAACGATCAAGTTCTAAAACTTGATCGAAACCATCAATCCACCGTCTCCTAGGCGGTGGTTTTTTCATTCCCGCACAACTTTGATACAGTTAATAGAAGCATACAAAGGAGGGGTATATGCCGGTAGCAACGTTGAGTGCGATGGGAATTGTGTTGGCGGTCGTTGCCAGCATGGTGATTGGCGCCGCATGGTTTGGCATGTTTGCCGACCAGTGGACAAAGGCACTAGGCAAAAAGAAGAGTGAGATGAAGGGCGCGCCAATGACCTATGCCCTGCAGACAGTCTACGCCTTAGTAACGGCGTACGTACTCTCGCACTTTGTCGACTACGCCACTGCCGATACCTTAATGGAAGGTGCACAGACTGGTTTCTGGATCTGGCTCGGCTTCGTTGCCACCTTCACGGCTGGCAATACTCTCTGGGAAGGCAAGCACTGGGATCTCTGGATGATCAATAACGGGAACTACCTCTTGACCCTCATGGCCATGGGTGCGATTCTCGCCGTCTACTAGCACATGAACCTATTTGCTTGGATGAAACGGATCGGCGCTTGGCGCTGGTCCGTTTTGCTTGGCCTCGGCCTGATTGCAGCTGGATACGCATACTGGACGACCACTCGCCCAGCCGAACTCATACGTCCATCAAGTCAGCAGTCGATAGACGCTCAATCGTCGGACAGCGCCCAACAACCAATTAGGCAACTCACACCAGGCACAAGCTGGCAGCTGCAACTTTCGGGCACCGTTGATCCAACCATCCTCGATGGGATCTTAAATCCAAAAAAAATGATCGACCTTGATCTGATCGAGACGCCGCAGGCTACGATTGATGCCATCAGAGCCAAGAATATTGTTGTCATCTGCTACTTCAACGCCGGCGGCTCAGAGAACTTTCGCAGCGACTACGATCGCTTCCCTGCATCGGTCCAAGGCAAGGGGCTTGATATGTGGCCTGGTGAGTTCTGGCTTGATGTCCGCCAAGTCGAGGTGCTTCGCCCAATTATGCAGTCGCGCATGGATCTAGCAGTTGAAAAAAAGTGCGATGGTGTCGATCCAGATAACGTTGATGGCTACACCAACGATACCGGCTTCCCGCTTGCCGCCGCCGACCAGCTCGCCTACAATAAGATGCTCGCCAACGAGGCTCACGCTCGCGGCCTTTCGATCGGCCTCAAGAATGATATCGACCAAATTCCTGAGCTGTCTCACGACTTCGACTGGGCCTTAAACGAGCAGTGCTTTGAGTTTAATGAGTGCGAGATATACAGTCACTTTACCTCTAAGAACAAGGCCGTCTTTGGGGTTGAGTACGAAGGCGATATCAAGGATTTCTGCCCGAAAGCCAATGCCGCAAACCTCGACTGGCTCAAAAAGGAGCTGGCCCTCGACGCCCGCCCTCGCACCGCCTGCCGACTCGACTAACAGCTAGTTCTTCAGAACCAGTGAAAATATTCGCCTACAAAAAAGCCAATGACGAGTACCAATGACAGACAGGTCACCCTTACTAAAATTTGAATTGATTGTTTCGCGGTAATGGCGGATCTCTCACCCATCATTGATTGTAGAGCTGCGAATACAATCCCATACACCACAACCGAGATAATGCTTTTTGATGTCCAGTGATGACCGGTTAATCCCGTTAGCCAAGTCTTCAGCGCTGGCGACAGCTCGCTACCGATCGTTAGGGCAACCGTCAATAGTATCGAAACCGATGCTGCATGAGCCGAAGCAATTATACGTGTCAGTTGCTGCATCTTACGCCCCCCACCTAGCAGCTGCCGAGATAATAAAGCCAAACGCGCCAATTAGAAAGCCGATACCAACTACAAGGACAGTCAATGTAAGCAACCCACTATCTAGTTGATGTTTCTTTAACTCAGTTGGATTCAGAATTGCGAGTAATACGATCGTTACAGCAAGAGGAATGATAAACAAAAAGATATGCTCCTTAGACTCCATCACGATTATATGCGCCCAGGGCGCCACACCAGCCTTGATTACTGGCTTCACGACTAATCCGTAGTACTTCACATAGTAATAACCGCCCACCAGCCAACTGAATACGAATGCGCCAGTGCCAACAATTGCCGGATAAAGGCGATCTGACCGTAAACTTGATTTGTCGGTCAATTTACCTAAGAGCCACATAAAAGCATCAATCCCGATAATTGCCGCCCCAAGATGCACACCAATGAGTACCGGTTTTGCTGTCAGTACCGAAATAATATCCATGTATAAAAGTATAGCTGATACACTGTATGTATGCACGTTGATCAAACATCCATAGTCATTATTGGCGGCGGCTTTGCTGGAGTACGAGCCGCCCTCAATCTTAGCTCCGCTCACCATCAAGGTGTCCGCGTAGTGCTGATTGATCGCAACTCCTATCACCTGTTTACGCCCTGGTTATACGAACACGCCTCAACCGCCAACACACCCAAGCGCCAGCTAAAAATCCCGCTATCAGCTATTTTTGGACGGTCACAGGTGGAATGTATCCGAGGAGACGTCGTGGAAATTGATCGGCAACGCCGCCTCGTCACATTAAACTCTGACCAGACTATCCCCTACACCGCACTTATTCTGGCCTGCGGCAGCACAAATAACACCTACAATATACCCGGAATCGATAAATACGCACTGCCGCTAAAAACAATCGAGGATGCTGAGCGTATCCAAGCAATGGTGAAAGATCGCTTTATCGCATTCACGCAACACCACCAACCAGGCGACGTATTTCAGGTACTCATTGGAGGAGCCGGCCCTACCGGCATCGAACTAACCGCCCAATTACACAGCTATCTTAAGGATTTAGCGCACCATTACGGGCGCGACGAGGGTACTTTTCTGATTAAACTCCTTGATTCTAGCGATAGCCTACTTCGCGGCATGCCCGAGCATATGGGCAAACAGGCGCATCAACGACTCGCCAGCTACCGACGAATCGAAATCCTACTCCAACACTCCATCGCCAAAGCAGATCGCAATGCAGTGTATCTGCGAACAGGCGATAAGCTCACCTACGACATATGCATCTGGACCGGTGGCATCCAAGCCAATCCGATCGTCAAGATGGCAAAGCTCACCAGCAATACGTGTGGTCAAGCGCATGTCCACCAAACCATGCAATCGATCTCTGACCCCAATATATTCGTCGCTGGTGACGCCTCATTCTGCCTAGACCCGAGCGCCATCATCCGCGCCCGTGCGAGCGTCGAAAATGCGTACCAACAAGGTAGGATTGCTGCAAAAAACACACTACTTTACGTACAAAAACTACCGCTCGTGCCAAGCGCTCAACAGCTACATGGAGCCATAATTCCTCTAAAAGAGGGTTGGGCAATTTCCTCTGTCTTTGGCATTCCACTAAAAGGCAAACTCGCCTACTGGTTTATGCTCTTGATCAATCTGCGCTACCTGATGAGTATCTTGCCGGCTGTCGAAGCATTCAGGCGATGGCGAGCAACTTCATCAAGCTAAGAAAGGGTACCGCTTTACGATGTCGGTTGATTTCCAGAATTCCCCCAAACCCCAGGTATCGCCAACGGGCAGCTGCGTGAACAGGGCAAATACCAACGCATAAATTATATGCTCATCGATAATTGGATTGTTCGTCGGCGGCAGTAGCGCTAAGAACATTAATATCATCATGGCAATACCAGAGTAACCGGCGATTCGCACCCCAATGCCAAGCATGAGCGCCACGCCGATACCAAGAAGGCCGAGCATGAACAGCCAATCAACCACTGGATTGCCGGCCATCGCTTGAAACAGGGAAACAAATGGCCCCTTGGTCGCATGCGACAAAAAACCATTGGTTGGAGAGACACCGTTCAGCCAGCCGTTGCCCGCAGTTGTTGCAAAGCCCAAGCCCCAGATCTTGTCGAGAAATGCCCAGAAGAACATCCAGCCCATCGTCATCCGTAGTAGCGCCCAGACAATTGTTGTTTGCGTCATACAGCTCCCCCTATGAACCTATTATACCGCATTTCCACACGCACGCGCGTGATAGACTGGATGTATGAAGTTTATTCACACACTCCGTCGCAAACTCCAAAAACACCACATCAATCTACTCAATGGTCACCGCTGGTACAACCGGTGGCATCGGCATCCCCATGCAACGCGAATCCACTTGAGCGCCGCTGTCGTCTCGCTTGGTATCTCGGCACTCCTAGTCAGTAATCCAACCTTTGCGGCGAAACCAAAAATCAACTTCAACGTCCGAGTGACTGGCTATGACTACGGCACCTCTGTCCGCGGCAACCCACTGACTGCTTACACATTCGGTGATGGAGACCAGCCAATTTGGTTTGTGGCCGGCATCCACGGCAACGAAAAAAGTAGCAGCTACCTGGCCGTCGACTTGATTAACTACCTCGCTGCCAATCCCGGCGCAGTCCCAGAGAATAAGCGCGTGATTGTCATTGCCTCTGCCAACCCAGATGGCTTCTTGCGCAACAGTCGCCTCAACGCCCGCGGTATCGATCTCAACCGAAACTTTGGCTCATCTGACTGGCGGCGCTACGTCCGAAAGGGTCGACAGCTCCTTTACGGTGGTCGGGCGCCATTCTCGGAAAAGGAATCAAAGGCCTTACAAATCCACATGGAGCATGATGGTGTCGCGGCACTAGTCACGCTGCACGCCAAGGGGAACCTGGTCAACCCAGAATTCACCAAGGCCTCGCGTGACCTAGCCAAACGCTATGCCGAGCTCAGCGAGACCCCGTATCTCGAAAACTGGAGCAGTTACGCAACACCAGGCACCCTCACCCTCTGGGCCGAAGAACGGTTTGGCGCTCCCTCTATTACCGTTGAGCTGCCGACCTACAACCACCCCGATTGGCAAAAAAACTTTCCGGCGATCCTCGACGTCATTCAAAACTAGATAGAAACGAAAAACACCAGCACTCGTGGTAGAGGCTGGTGTTTTAAAAACGATTACATTCCCTGAAATAGCACCACTTGTGCCCGAAGAGGTTCGACAAAATCGATGCATGCCCCGTCGGACTGGGTGGCATTTCGTATCGCCACGATCTGCTCAGCAATGTTCCGCTGGTGCTCTTGCTCGACAGACCAAAACGATATGGCTTGGTCTTCCTTGCTTGGACGATTCGGATCACAGCACCGAAACAACTCACTGACGAAGCAGAGCGCAACATCGTTCTGTGAACGACGGACGATAACACAATCCTCGTTTGTAGCGTCACAGCTGCTGAGGCTATCCGACGATGGCAAGGGTCCCTTCCGAGACAGTACATCGGCACGAATCACTCGTGCCATCTGATACTGGAGCCGCAATGGCAGATCGCTGCTGAAGGATTCAACAATGTCCAACTTTGAACAAGCAAACCCACACGTGTCTTTATACCGAACGAACGACACTCGATACATCCGAACATCAACCGACGCTATCGGCTGATCAATGGTCGTTGCCACACCTCCGGTATGCTGGGACGTGGCAATTGCAATCTCTCTACTCACTTTTTTAATCCTCCAAAACCCAAATTTCTGGAGGCATCGCTAGCCTTACGGCTATAGATGCCATGTGTTGGTGGACCGCACCGGGCTCGAACCGGTCACCTCCGCCTTGCAAAGGCGGCGCTCTACCAAATGAGCTAGCGGCCCATCCTGCTTAGCTTGTTGGCCGTAGAAACGGCAATGACTCCCCTGGCGTCAGGTCAAATCGACCAATTGCGTAGAGGAACCCGAAGATCATAACTAATACGCCGGCAATTTTCCAGGCCGTGTAGCTGCCACCAGCGCCAAATGTCCGCTCTGCCCAATCAAGGTGGCCAACGCTTCGCACAATCGGTTCGGCGTTCCGAACAATGCCAATCCCGAGTAGAAAGGTGACGACGAAGACTACGATCCGAGTAAGTACCATACGACACCGCCGATGGTTACGAGCTGTGTGACTACACCAAGCACGAACTGGTGCGGGCGGGCGGTGTAGTGGTACTTCTCAACCAAATCGAAGTACCACTTGAACCCCTTCCACTTACTACTCCCTGGTACAAACAAGCCAAGCAACACGAAAGCATCAGGCAGCGCACCACCAATTGCCCCGGCAATTGGACCAGCAGCCACCAAGGGTGCGTAACTAATGAGGGCTAGAAAGCCAAAGAACGCTAGGGCAATATCAATGACACCAAGCGTCAGATCACGTGCATCGACGCTGTGGCTACTGAATGGTTCGTAGAAGTGCCAGGTGCCAGAATCGGTGTGCGGAATGGCATCGAGTACGAAGTGGCTCGCGACGCCCAAAAAAAATCCGGCGACTGGATTACCAACAGCCACCCCAAGGGCGGTACCGGTCAGAACATGGGGCGTAATGTACATACACGTAGTATATCAAGGAGTCTCTGAAGATCGAACAGCTTATGGTTCGTCCTAGCTGGCTGCGCCAAGCACGGACAAGATTTCTTTTCTGTCTAAACATTTTGCGGAAGCGAAATCTGGTGGGCATGGATGGGATCGAACCATCGACCTCTTCATTATCAGTGAAGTGCTCTACCACTGAGCTACATGCCCGAACGACCAGGAGTATACCCAACTATCAGATACTGAGCAATGGAATTGAGGCAAAAAAAGCCCGGCGGAGGTGGGCCGGGCGAACAGGAACGGGAGGGATGGGATTAGGAGGGTCATTGGCAGCTTTTGCTGCTCTTTGTATGATCGGGTGTCTAGCTCGATCAAACTTTTGGGCGGAGAAAGCCGTTCTGTAAGTTGCAGGATGCCTACAGTCTTTCCCCACAAGACCAAGACTCTTGAGATCTGCGTCGCTAAAAAATTTAGTTCTTCAACGAGACTAAGAATCTTCCTGCTTCTGACTATTGACTCATATCCTGATCTAAGAAAC
Organism: Patescibacteria group bacterium; assembly: GCA_038057955.1. Lineage (GTDB taxonomy): Bacteria > Patescibacteriota > UBA1384 > JACPKC01 > JACPKC01 > JBBUCD01. Next base: position 7,892 of record JBBUCD010000056.1, read on the forward strand.
AAGAGCTTGCTACTTGCAATAGTCGCTTGTTTTTCCACTCACTGCATCACCAGCAGGCAAACCCCGAACCGTCAGTGCATCACCAGCAGGCAGCCAGTCGAACCAGCAAACGGCATGCCAAGACAGCTCTTTGTCTTGGGTGTGGGCGGTTTTGAAAGCGGCAGCGGCACTCGCCTCATTCTCCGATCGGAAATCGTAAACGCCCCAGTCGAGCGAGACATTCTTGTTTTTGATAAAACCAACCGAGGTTGCCAGCGTCTCGCTTTTCGTCACAGAAACTGGCGGATTGATCGAATGAGTCTGGGAATCATCGTCGACTGCGGCTGGAAAGGTATCGGCAATCGCCTGCATCTTGGCAGACAGCTCTCGTAAATGATCAAAGCGATACATGACACCACAATTGTGCATGATATCGAAGGAGTACTGCACCTCACCCATCTCCAGATACCGACTGCCTCGCAGCAGGTAGCCATCTGCCGGTGCAGTTACCGCAATATCGTCGTTGGTACTGTTGTCAAACCGAAGTCCGCCGTGTGGTTTATAGTTACCACCACGGGTTTGTCCTGGATACAACACCTCCGTTGCCAGCGACAAATCCGCCGGAGCGGCCATCATTGGCTGTGTAGGACAAGCAGGCGGCGTACCCATTGATTGCCAGCCACCCTCGCTCTGCTGCCACAGTAGCTCCTGAGTAATTGGCTGCGTCGACGTCTGGGAATTAGTTATCGCTGGTGGTGGATTCGTCATCTGCTGATCATTCGATTGGGCTGGCATCGTGTCCCTTGCTGGACGCATCATATTCCAGGCAATCAGGCCGCCTCCAACGACTACCGCAAGACCGCCGATGACAAGTAGCTTTGTATTCATGTCCCCCTCTTATTGCGCTAAGTCAGCGACGTCGAGCGTGATTGTTTGGCCACGCTGGGCGGTACCAGCTAATAATCGATTCGCAATGACATTTTCGATCGCAACCTGCATCACTCGCTTGAGTGCCCGAGCACCAAACTCTGGCTGGTAGCCACGCTTGGCCAGCTCGGCAACAGCTGCTTGGGTCAGCGCCACCGTCACCTGCTCCTCAGCCAACCGCTTGTTCAAATCCGTAAGCTGCAGATCAATAATCACCGCCAACTGCTCGGCCGAGAGTGGATGGAAGGCAATCACCGCATCAAACCGGTTAATGAATTCCGGTCGGAAGGTACCTTGTATCTGAAGCTGATTCAGGAGCTCCCCCTGAAACTGCTCACTCGTCTTGCCAACCTGAACTTGCTGGCGAATGAACTCGGACCCGGCGTTGCTGGTGGCAATAATGATCACGTTGGTGAAATCGATCTGCTGTCCAAGGCCGTCGGTGACATGGCCGTCGTCAAGAATCTGCAAGAAAATATTGAGCACATCGGGGTGCGCCTTCTCAAGCTCGTCGAGGAGGATCAGGCTAAATGGCTTGTCGCGCACCTGCGAAGTGAGCTGTCCGCTGCCACCGGCCTGGGCTTCGGTGGCCGAGCCAATCAGCTGCCCCAGTGAGGCCGGTGACTGGTACTCGCTCATATCAAACCGCAGCATGGCGTCTTCACTCCCGTAGTACGCCGCAGCCAATGCCCGGGCGGTCTCGGTTTTCCCAACACCGGTTGGCCCAAGAAAGAGGAAGCTGCCAATTGGTCGCTTGGCACCAGATAACCCACTCCGAGCCCTGCGCAAGGCTTGGGCAACGGCACTGACCGCCTCATCCTGTCCAACCACCCGCTTGTGCAACTCATCTTCGAGTTGCAGGAGTTTATCCTTTTCCGTCGCCCCAACCTCACCAACCGGCACATTAGCTGCCTGCGAGGCAACGGCGTCAACGCCATCAACGGTCACCAGATACTCACCACGATTGGCTGCAGCTGTCGCAACGGCTTCAAGCAGGCTAATTGCGTTCTCTGGACGTGGCTCTTGGTGTAAGTAGCGATCAGCGTCGCGGACCACGGCCCGAATGACGGGCATCGAGATGAAGACGCCCGAACGGTGCTCAAGGTGCAAAGCCGTCGTCTGAAGAATGGTCATCGTCTCTTCAGGTGTCGGCTCCTCGATATCAATGCGATTGAACGACTCAGCGACAGCGCCTTGCCGAGCAACGGTAGCGTGGAAATCCTGCGGCGTGGTGGTGGCAATAATCTGGAGCGCACCAGAACCAAGTGCCGGCAAGAGCATGGCGGCGGCATTGATCGAGCCGACTGTACCCTCTTCAGCCGCCAACAGGGTATGAATATTATCGATGAAGAGCACGATATTCCCTGCCCGCTGCGCATCTTGCAGCACATTCAGCAATCGGGATTCCGTTTCGCCTTGTCCTGTCGATCCAGCCAACAGCACGTTCACATCCAACTGCATCACATGCTTGTCGGCTAACGAGCGTGGTACCTGGCCCGAAGCAATCTGGGCCGCCACCCCATTGACCATCGTCTTCTTGCCAATACCCGGCGCTCCAACCAGCAGCACATTCGCTTTCCGCTCCGCCGACAAGGCCGTGACAATCCGTTCAACCACATCGTGCCGGCTGATCGTCCGGCTGACCAAGGCCGGGTCACCTAAGTACTTCGAGACATCAATCGCGTAAGCCGAAAGCGTCGGCGTGTATCCAGCTGCCCAGTCCCGGCCAATGCCGTAGCTACCAACCGAACCCCGCTCCCAGAACCAGTGCTTCTCGCGCAAGGACTCGTTTCGCTGGAACCACGCAATCGCCTGCACGAGATCATCAGGCTCAACATGGTGGGCAAAGAGCACATCGGCAAAGGCTTGGTAGTGCTCAGCCAGCGCGGTCAACAGGTGGCTGACCTCAATCAAGGGACTCTTCGATGCAACTGCTGCAACGGCGGCATAACTGAGCAATGTATTCACATCCAGGGTTGGCTCTACGAGCGCAGGCGCTTGTTGGCCAGGCGGAATTTCGCCGACTAACCCGGCCCGGGCCAGAATCGCTTGGGCCGATGGCTGACGAATTAGTCCAACAAACAGCTGTTCGGTATTGAAAGCCTCGCCCACACTCGCCTGCAGTAGGACATCAGCCAACTCAAATGAAAGGTAGTCAGCCAGATTGACCGTGGTGGTCCAGTGTTCACCAGTCACCTGGTTTGCCAACGGCACAGCTGGTGCCACGGTTCGCAAAATAGCGATCGAGTACAGCTCCAGCATGGCGTAGAGAATGCCAATGCCAATCAGCACAAACGACAAGCCAACAAGGAATGACTCGCCCGCAATGATACCAAGCACGTACCCGCTGGCGTACAACACACTCAACGCAATCACAAGGGCAATCGCTACCCGAAGAATGCTCGTCGTTGGCCGTGCCCGCATGGCCCGACTGGCCGCCAAGGCGGCAACTTGAGTACCAGCCAATCGGATCATGCCTGCCCCCGGACCATGCTGAACAAGCCAAAAGCAATCAGGGCAATCGCCAAGAGTGGCGCCAGCACCCAGCTCACCCAGAGCAAGGCAAAAAAGCTGAGCAGGCCTATAATCACCAACACGCCTGCAAACATCGCGCTGCCCCGAACGACAGCGCCGACCAACCGTGACATCATGTTTAAGCCCAACACCTCAAACTGCTGTTGTAAGCTCAACTGCTCCGTCGACAACTCATCGCGCTTCCAGGGCTGAAACAAGGTTTGCAACAACACCTTGAACGAAAAGTAGTCGACCACGGTCGACAGAAGTAATCGCTGCTGTTTGATCAATTCCCCGGGAACCGCCCGGTACCACCAGGGTACAACGTGGATCCACGAGGTGATGTTCGCACTAGCCAATCTCCCTCCTATGTCAGGAGTAGAATACCACAAACGCGCCCCTTATTGGGACGCGTAAGTGATATTTACTACTCAAGTTCAGCGATTCTCTTCTTTACCCTCGTCATCCTCATCTTTGTCGTCATCATCCTTATCGTCAACCCTGTCGTTATCGTCGTCATCGTCCTTATCGTCCTCAATCTTGTCACCGTCATCATCTTTATCCTTATCGTCCGTTAGATCGTCGTTGTCATCATCGGTATCAGCTGGATTATCTTTCAAATCATCATCAAAATCATCATCGCCAAATTTCTGCTCGTCCTGGCCTGGATCCTTTCGATACACAACCCGTCCATCCCGGGCATCGAGCTCTAGTACGCCCTCATCAACAAACTTGAACCGGTACAGAATGACACCACCATCGTTCTCTAGCTCAACTTTACGGATTGCAACCGGGCGTACTGCTGCCGCCCGTTCACGAGCTTGATCAAAACTGAGCAGCGTCTGACCCGGAGTCAGCGCCGCCTTCTTCAGCAATTCGTCGTCAGCTTCGTCTGGCGACTCGTCACTGCGAACCACCTTCACGCCAGTCGCAGCATTAAAGAACAGTATCTGTCCATTAGCTAAAACGAGCTTATAGAGTGTTTGGCCATCCTCCAACTCAACCTCAATATTCACCACAGCCGAGCTGCCAGTATCAGTGGCGGCGAGTGTCAGAATTTCGTCAATTGACTTTAGTGCCACTGGAGTAGTTTGCTCAATAGGCTGCGAAGCTGTTCCCGTAGTCGTCTGCGCTTGCTGCGATTGATACGACCGCAGCGCAAATGCCAATGCAACAAGTCCAACTATACCAAGCACCAACCAGACAGCCTTATTTCGTACAAGGTCATTCACAATATGCCTCCTTTTTTATTACTATACACCACATCATTCAGGAAAATCCACGTAATATTCGCCTCACCCAAACTCCCTCCAGTTCATACCTAGAATAGCATATGGTATCATCACATTAGAAAGGAATTAGTTATGAAAACCCTCAAATGCGATTTGTGCGACGTTACCGCCCAAGGTGAAACGTTCGAAGAGTGGATGAAAAACCTCCACGCTCATTACATGGAAGCCCACCAAGACGTAATGAACGACTCGAGTAAGGGCAAGGACGAAATGGATAAATGGATGGTCGTCAACAAAGCCCGCTTCGACGCTGCTTAAAAAGAATCCAACGAATTTTTAATTCGCCGCCAGCGCGCTTCGCACCTCTCCCGCTTCTTACCGCCAGCACGGTAATCCTCCACATTGTCTATTAATCCAGATAACAAGGAGTTAGTGATCAGTCGTTGACGCGACAGATGGTTTCCGGAAGCCTTTTCATATGATCCAACAATATACTGGAAATGCTTTGGGAAATCTCTGATGTAACGCGAGAACTCCTTCGCCACTTCCCCGTATTCAGTCTCACCAAAATCAATAATCCCAACGATCTGCGCATCCCTGATAAGAATATTTTCGTGATGGGCATCGTTATGGACGAAGTGGAAGACTGCGCTGTCTGACGTTCCATCAAAAATAGCATTCGCACGCTTCGCAAGTTCTTTGATCCATTCTGGGATATCGTCGCTTGCAAGAATCGATGCGTATTCTTCTACTGTTTCTGGATGAAGGCCGGTTGAGTCATCAACCCGCACGCCCATCTCGCAAGCCATCTCCTTGGTAACTTTCGCACCAAGCTCTGCATGAAACTCACCAAGCTTCCGACAGATACTCACCCGTTGCTCTTCCGAGAGCGACGGCCACACGGTAATCATCAACTCGCCGTCGATGTATTCGTACCCGTACATATCCGGATCATTAGAAGCAAAGACTACCCGTGGCATTGGAATGGACAAGTTGAGACTTGCGAGCTTTCGAGCAACAGTCGCCTCGACTACCAGACTATTTTGCGCCCGAAACTCTGGCGCATCCTTCGCTCGCTTCACAATGTACTTGTGCCCTAGAAAAGTCTCGACTAAATACGCATCATTACATGCCCCACTGGCTAGTAATGAGATACTTGCGATCTCTTTGCCAAGTAGTTCTTGAATTCGTATCTTTAGATTATTTAAATCTGTGATCATAAATCGATTCTACCTTCGGACACACAAAAGAGCACTATAGAAGTGCTCTTTTGGTTTTGGTTATTCAATGATTGCAGAAACGAGAGGTCTACCTGTAAAGGCAGAACGACCTACGGTACAGAGCGTACACGCTCTTAAAATCCGTTAGAAAGGAGGTGATCCATCCGCAGATTCCCCTACGGATACCTTGTTACGACTTAGTGCTCCTTACTGACCCCACCGTGGCCCCTGAAATAAATCTGGGTCTTCGGGTGTTGCCAACTCGGCTCACTTGACGGGCGGTGTGTACAAGGCTCGAGAACGTATTCAACGCACCATAGCTGATATGCGTTTACTAGCGATTCCGGCTTCATGAGGGCGAGTTGCAGCCCTCAATCCGAACTGAGACGGCTTTTGGGGATTAGCTCCGCGTTACCGCATTGCTACCCGCTGTGGCCGCCATTGTAGCACGTGTGTAGCCCAGGACGTAAGAGACACGCTGATCTGGCGTCATCCCCGCCTTCCTCCCCGTTGATCGAGGCAGTCTCCCGTGAAATACAACACAGGACGAGGGTTTCGCTCGTTTGCCCACTTAAGGGTACATTTCACAACACGAGCTGACGACGACCGTGCATCACCTGTCATCCGGCTCCCGAAGGCACCCCCGCATTTCTGCAGGGTTCCGGAGATGTCAAGTCCTGGTAAGGTTTCTCGGTTAGCATCGAATTAAACCACATGCTCCACCGCTTGTGCGAGCCCCCGTCAATTCATTTGAGTTTTAGTCTTGCGACCGTACTTCCCAGGCGGCAAACTTAACGCGTTAGCTTCGGTACACAAAGGGTCGATACTCCGAATACCTAGTTTGCAACGTTTACGGCGTGGACTACAGGGGTATCTAATCCCTTTCGCTCCCCACGCT
>JBBUCD010000057.1:0-5775 GCA_038057955.1 Patescibacteria group bacterium
AAATTATAATAGATAATTAAAATACATATATAAAATAATTTAAAGTTTGAAATTGTAAAACCTGGATAACTTTTTAAAGAATATAGCATTTATCCGTTATCTAATAAATCTATTTCAAATACATTTCCTTTAAATAGTTCGGTTGATCTGCCTGATTGTCGATCAGTTGCCAGAGCAATTACCTGCCACTTAAAAGTTTGGCCAACGTTGATCGGGTCAGTTTTGGCAACAAAGTGCCCGTTGGAAAGACGCTGTCCAGCGTTTGATACCCGGTTGAAGCCACTGAGTTGCGTCTGGCCAGCATAGCCAATATAGATTTGGTAGTCATTGGCATTGGCTGTCTCGATCCATTCAAGTTGAAATACCGGATTGCCACTTTCGTTGCAGCTATTTGTAACTGCCAAGTTTACATTGGAAGACGCATTGGTGAATTGAGTGCTACCAATTGGAGCCGAACTTACTGTGCCCGAGGTAGATGTTGGCTGATCGACAACATTGACATTGACTAGTGCGCGTAAGGCATACTGTTGGCCATTACTGATCCTCCAACCGCCAAAGATTTCGATATGGGCGGCGTCATTGCTTCCCTCGAGTCCGCCGAGCGGACCCTGTAAGTCACCAGTGCATCCAGAGGAACTCTTTGATGGCGACTGTGAAGCATTGATAGTCACTTGCGTCCGGTTGCCGGCACCGTCTGTCCAGAGACCATTGCCTTTGTATGCCATCTCGGGCGTGACATCAAGCGTTCCACCGGTGACCGTTTCAGTTGAGCTAAAGGCAGTGGCGGAATTGATGCCAAGCACCCGACCATCGACATAGGGAAGCGGATTAGGCGAGGGGGCAGTTAGAGGTTTGGTAGTGCTAGTAGAGTGTCCATGGATATCAAAACCAGGCGCAGGGATATTTGTTGGTTTAGTTTTCGCCCCATCGTCGTACCATTGATCGTCAACCCTGTTGTATGTTTTGCCGCCGGCTGTGAATTCTATAGTTTTGTCATCTGTTCTTGCATACGTCGGTACCTGAGGAGCTTTTGATTGATTAGCAAGTTGGGTTTGGGCAAAATCAGGAGCACTCCCACCCTTAAGTGTGTATGTTTTTCCACCATCCTTTGTTTCATAAAAAAGCAAGAGATTCTTATCTATAACTTCCTGTAAAGTGATTGGTTTCAGTGTAGTTTTCGCAGGCTTAGGCGTCACTCCATCGCTTTTTGTTGGTTTGGTAGCTTGGTTTTGTATGATTGTTGCAATTGGTCCCCCAATTAGATTGCCTTTTGCGTCGGTAACATTGCTCAATGGATTCGTGGCGTCGGAGCCGGGCACTTTTCCTGGCTTGACGGTTATTGTTGGGGAAATTTGTAGAGGATCAGGCGTGGGGAGTGCAGCAACTTCGCTTTTTGGCGGTTTACTGGTCACGACTGCAAATGGATTAATAACATTGCCTTCCGCGTCAAGCGATCTACTTGTACTCGAAGGTCTTCCAATCTGTGCGGAGCTTAAGGGATCAGTGTATCCTGGAATTACGCTGCCAATCGCACTGGCACCGAAGGGATTATTAATGCCATAGCCAACCGGGACACCTTGGGTGGCGCTAGTGCCAGCAGTTGGATTCGCATAGGTCGAAAGGGTACCGCCAGTTATGGTTGCAGTACCACCACCACCGCTGACAGCCTGCGCTGCGAAGGCAGCGCTGCCTGCCTGGGGCGTCCAGGTTGTAGGGGTGATGATCCTATCTGCGCCGCTGACTTCTTTTCGGTTGCCTTCATTGGGTTGGATGGTGATACTTTTTGTTTTGCCCCAGACGTTTGAGCTACCCGTAACACTCGAGATCGTGGGATTACACGCTTGTAGGGATGCGTGGGCTACTTGGGGTGGTTCAAGAACGCTGACAACAGCGCTCATGATCAAGATTGCGATCAGAGAGGTCGCTTGGGTAAATCGATTCATGGTTAGTTATCCTGCACGATGTCGATTGACTGCATAATTTGATCGTTGTCAATGGTGACGTAGTTGAGTGAGACGAGATCGCCTGCACCCAGTTTGGCCTCATCTGCGGGTACAAAGGAACCAGTATCGTCGGCAATCCGCACGGGCGTGCCCTCGATTAAGGCTATGACAGAAATTTCTGTTGCGTCAGTTTCGAAAAAGCTTAAAATCAGGCCATCACGGGCGGTAACGGTGCCGATGCGGGTTAGGGATTCGGCTGTGCCAGATCCGCCACCAGGTTCACTCGCCTCGCTTCGGAAAAGGCCACGGGGGCCGAAGAGGAGGAGTCCGGCTAAAACGACGTTGGCAATGAGGCTGACGGCGATGAGTGGCACGATAAAGCGTTTATTCATATCCCTCCTAGATCTTTATCCATCATAACACCCCCCCCAGTTGCACCCTGTGGACTACCGCAGGCCAATCAGCGTTAGGAGCCGGTTCCACAAATCAACGAAGAAGCCAAAGATCGGAATACCAGTGCTAGCGAGTGCTGCGGGAGGTGCCTGGCCAACGGCAATACTGACCGTTGCTGTATTACTGACAGCCTTTGTCTTATCGCAGACGGTGTACTGGAAGCTGTCGGTACCAGCGAAGCCGTTGGTTGGCGTGTAGCTTGCGCGGCCGTTGGTGGCATTGATGGCAACCGTGCCATGGCCGGGCTGCCTAATCACCTTAACGCAGGTTGGATCGAGATCGCCATCTGGGTCAGAATCATTGAGCAAAATGTCGACGTCGACTGGTGTATTGTGTGGTGTAGTTGCCGTGTCATCGTTGGCCTGTGGTGGACTGTTTGGTTTGGTTGGTGCTGGCGGCCGGACAGTTATTGTGACCGTGGCAGTGTCCGTGGCTCCCTTGTCGTCGCAAATTTCGTAGACAAAGGTATCGGTGCCACTAAAGCCAGGAGTTGGTGTGTAGGCAATAGCACCACTCGTGCTGTCGACGACGGTCGTGCCGTGTCCAGGTTGCGTAATGACTCGGGTGCAGCTTGGTACTACCTGGCCGTCTGGGTCGGAATCATTGGTGAGGACTGGAATGACGACAAAGCTGTCTTGCTCGGTAGCTGCCGTGTCATCGTTGGCAATTGGCGGCAGGTTATTTGCCGGTGGAATACAGTTTGTTGGCGCCGACGTGGAGACCGAATTGCTTGCAGTTGCTCCCGCACTGTTCGTTGCATCAACGGTGTAGTTGTATGTGTTGCCAGCTACGACAGTCGTGTCGATGTAGTTGGTTGTTGTTGTGGTGGTGACTACGACACCATTTCGCTTGACGACGTAGATGTCGGTATCCGTTGCTGCCGTCCAGGTTAGAATATGTTGTGGTGCTTGTCCAACGCAGAGCGCTTGGGGTGACAGTGTCAGTGGGCCTGGAAGGATCGGTGGCGGTGGGGGAGGGGCTGCAGTAACAGTGATCGTGACGATCGCCGTGTCGCAGAGTGCGGTCGTATCGCACACCTCGTACGTTAGGGTATCGATGCCAGCAAAGCCAGTATTTGGCGTGTAGACAATGGATCCTGACGAGACCGTTGCTGATCCGTTCGATGGGTTTTGCGTAATGCGGACTGTTGTTGGATCGAGGTTGCCATCTGGGTCGGAATCGTTGGCAAGGACAGCAATGGTGACTGGGGTAGCCGGACCGGTCGTTGCGTTGTCGTCGTTGGCAATTGGCGGATTATTGACGACGGCGGGCGTACAGTTAAGGGTCGTTACTTGCTGACTTGCTGAATCCCTTGATCCAACGTCGTTGAGTGCCCGAATAATGTACCCGTGCGATTCACCAGCAGCAACAGCACTGTCGGTGTAGGTGACGGTCGGTGCATTGATAGTAGTGAGTGGCTGAGTATTGCCATCACGAAGTACTTGGTAGCGGGTTGCAGCACTCGAAGCTGTCCAGCTAAGTTGATTGACTGGTGAGGTACCCAAGCATCCTGCAGCCACTGTCAGCGAGAGTGCTCCCGGTGGTTGTGGGCAGGTGGCGGTTGTGATCGATTGTGCGTTACTGGTCGTGGTGCCAGATTGGACGGTATATGAGTAAGAACTACCTTGTGTCGCAGTTGTATCGGTGAACGTGGTGCTTGTTGCTGTGCCAATTGAGGTGCCGTCACGGAGAACGGCGAAGTCACTTAAGGTACCACCAGAGCCATTGTCAGACGTCCAACTCAAGAGGTTGCTAGGGCTGCCTGCTGAACAGGCCGAATTAATAGCGGCCAAGGCAATACTTGGGTCTGGTGTGCAGTCTGGCAGTTGGGCAGTTATCGTTGCCGAGCTGACACCGCCAGCATTGAGCGCATCAATCGTAAAGCTTGGATTAGCCCGCGTAAGCGAAACATCAAAGCTACGAGGATCGCTCGATGAAATAGTTCCGAGCTGCGCTGTAGCGCCCGGTGTGCCGGTGTCGAAGATTCTGTAGCTCGTTGCACCGCTGGCAGCTGTCCAGTCAAGTCTGCCAATCGGATTCACGCCACTGCAGCGTGCGTCGATTGTAGCAGTGAATGCTCCTGGTGGTGTTGGAGCGCAACTTGGCAAGACGACACCAAATCTATTCCAGCTGCCTTCTGGCGCTGCACTGATCGTACCCGAGCCTGGCGTTGCAAAAGTGACGCCATTATTGTTGTTGATTGCATAGAGATTGTAGTACCGAGTGTTCCAAGTACCGGCAGGTTCGGTGTAGGTATGAGATAGGGCGGCAGTTGAGGCGAGTGGGGATCCAGAGCCATTGTGAACGGCGATAAGTGAGTACCGTGAAGCATTGGAGGCAGCGTCCCATGTAAGAGTAATCTGCACAGCAGCATTCGATGGTAGGCAGGTAGCTACCGCGCGAACACTGAACGGTCCTGGTGCTGCGGGAAGGACTGGCGGTGGGGTTGCCGGTGGCGGTGCTGATGCACAGGCTTGGGGGTCTGCGCTAATGGTAACAGGGTTGCTCGGTACCTCGTTTTGGGAGTTGATAGCATTGATTTGGACAGTGGCAGATGATCCTGGTGCTAGGCCAACGGTGGTGCTATTGGCTGTCGCGGGCAATGCTGGGTTAGATGGCGCACCGTTATAGTACAGCCGATAGCCATTAGTTGGTATCTGAGTCCAGGTTAAGGTGAACACCGCGGTTGATCCCTGACAGGTTGGCCCAGAGACGCTGAGTGATGGTGCGCCAGCTGAGGCTGGTGGGGTTACTGGTGGCGGAGAGCTTGGTTGTGGAACAACGTTAATTGCAACAACTGCGCGGAGTCCGAAATGTTGTGCACACTGATTTGAGGTGAATCCCTGTGTGTTAATAATGCACCAGTCACCAATGATTTCTGCCTGAGTACTGCTCGCACCGAATCCACCGGGAAGGCCGATATAGCCGCTAACGGGGCCCGAGAGTGAGCCTGCGCAAGGTGTTGTCGAGGAAATGCCACCAGAAGCGTCATTGGTTCTAGTGGCTTGAATAGAGAGTTGGAGTCGATTGCCTTGAGAATCTTGCCAGAGGCCGTTGCCACGGTAGCTCATGCCCGACGTTGCATCGAGACCGCCACCCTGCACAGTCTCGATTGAGACGAAGGGTGCGGCCCCGCCAGCAACCTCCTGACCGGGTCCTCGGACGGTCATATTTTTTACCTGACCCCACACGTTTGAGGAGCCAGAGATAGTGGCAATCGTTGGGTTACAGGTTTGTAGAGAGGCCTGCGCAGGTTGTGGAGATTGACCAAGCAGCCAACAGAAGGCAGCAACGCCAACTATTGGTACAAGGAGTGTGCGGACGTTCATACCCCTACTGTTCCCGAACAATATCTACCCTGCTCACACGTTGGGCAGAT
>JBBUCD010000058.1:0-9427 GCA_038057955.1 Patescibacteria group bacterium
AACCTCACGGCGAACGTCACCGCCGGCCGCGTCTACCAGACCGTCATCCAAAAAGAACGTAACCTAGAATACAAAGGGAAGTGTGTCCAACCCGTTCCACACATTGCCGAAGAGATTATTGCCCGCATCAAGGCGGCCTCAAAGAAGAACAAAGCCGATATCACGCTCATCGAAATTGGCGGGACGGTAGGGGAGTACGAAAATATTCTCTTCCTGGAAGCAGCCAGGATGATGCGGCTGGAACACCCAAATGACGTCGTTGTTGTATTGGTCAGCTACCTGCCGATTCCAAAAATGGTCGGGGAGATGAAGACCAAGCCAACCCAGCATGCCGCCCGGTCACTCAACGCCGTTGGCATTCAAGCCGACTTTATCGTGGCCCGTGCCGAACAGCCGCTCGACGAACCCCGACGTGAACGTCTGGCCGCCTTCTGCAACATTCGCAAAGACGCCGCTATCTCGGCCCCCGATGCCTCGACCATCTACGACGTTCCCCTGCTCTTCGAAGAGGAGGATTTTGGCAAGAAGGTTCTGGAACGCCTTGGACTGAAGAATCGGCCATCCGATTTGAAAGACTGGAAGAAGCTGCTCAAGACAATCAAAACAACTACCAAAAAGATTCGCATTGCCGTCGTCGGCAAATACTTTGGAACGGGGGAGTTCACGCTCGCCGACTCCTATATCTCGGTTATCGAGGCGGCCAAACATGGATCCTGGGCGAATGGGGTACTGCCGGAGTTCACGTGGCTAGATGCCGAGCAATACCAGAAACAGCCCAAAAAGCTTACTGAGCTACTTGACTACGATGGGGTCATCGTCCCCGGCGGTTTTGGGGAGCGGGGGATAGAAGGGATCATCGCTGCGATTGAATTTGTTCGCACCAATCGTATTCCCTACCTGGGCCTCTGCTACGGGATGCAACTGGCAGCCATCGAATATGCCCGAAACGTGGCTGGACTCAAAAAGGCTCACACGACCGAGATAGTGGCCGACGCACCACATCCGGTTGTGCACGTGATGCCAGAACAAGAAAAACAACTTCTCGAAAATAACTATGGTGGCACGATGCGACTCGGTGCCTTCCCTGCCCTACTCAAAAAGGGGAGCCTGGCTGCGACTTCGTACGGCACAACCAAAATTAGTGAACGTCATCGCCATCGCTACGAGTTGAATAACAGCTACCGCGACAAACTGACAAAGGCAGGTCTGGTTATCTCTGGCACTTCTCCTGACGGACACCTTGCTGAAATTATCGAACTACCAAGCGACCTGCACCCTTTTTTCATCGCCACCCAGTTCCACCCCGAATTTAAGTCGAGGCCACTCTCCCCTCACCCACTTTTCAACGCATTTGCAGCTGCAGCAATAGTTCGGCAGAAAAGACAGAAGAACTAAGGCGCTGGCTCTTCGACAGGTTGAACCACCTCGGCTGGCGGTGTTTCGACAGGTGCCGGTTCAGCTGGCTGCTCGGCTGGCGCCGCGCCATCCGGCCCCTTCAGATAGCGAGCTGGCAGGGCCTTATACGACGAGTCAAATGTCTGGACAAATAACTCTTTGCCATCCTTCATCACCGTATATTTGGCCGTTGTCTTTGCCCCCTCATGCGGTTTCTCAATCTGCTTCACCTCACCTGGTGCCATAGTATCAACAGTGGTATAGACTGCAGCAGGCGGCGCGGTTTTCGACAGAATGAATGGACCCTCGATCTTCGATGTCCGACCATCTTTTGTGCCATAGATCTCAAACAACAGACGGCTCCCTTTCACCTCACCCTGGATCAAACTCCAACCGGGCGTATCGTTCAAAAACAGGAACTCGGGCATCGGCAGGTAGACCGTGGCATCCAAGCCAGGACCAATCTCGCGTTCGTAATAACTGACACGGTACGAGTGATTGCGTCGTTCCGTCACCTTTAATCCTGCATTCAAGACTGATCGGAAGAGGGTAGTCGAGACCTGACACAGTCCCCCGCCGTATTCCGGAATCGTCCGATTTTCCTTGATGACAAGTTCCGGCAGATAGCCCGTACTAGCATCAACTGCTCCGAGCGCCTTCACGGTTGAGAATGTTTCACCTGGCTTGACCAGCCAACCATTCAGGTACTTCGTACCCGTCGTGATGTTATGAATACGATTGTTCGGTGATCCGGAGAAATCTGTTTCTCCATGGCCAAGTAATTCCCGAATGCCCAAATCAGCGATGGTGTCAGAAGAAACAGTTGGCTTCGTCGTCTGAACGATGAGTTCGATTTGTTCTTGAGCACCGTCGACTGGGCTAGATTGACTGTTAAGCCGGCGTTGCTCGACAACCTTGATGATCGCCTCAATGCTGGCTGACTCATCAAGCACGATGCCGTCTCTACTCTGCTGAAACACGTTTGCCTTGCCATCCACAATGGTGAGCTTGGCATCAATCGGCTCCTGGGAAATATTCCCCGCAATAGTTGAGATGTAGGCCTGAATCTTCTCTTTTGAGAGCTCTAATTTTACCAAGCCCCCGGTGATGGTGGCGCCAGCTGGAGCTGCCGAAATCTGTAGCCAGTCAGCTAACTGGTCCGTGCCGACTTCTTGTGAAAAGTCTTTGTAGGTTAATGAGAGCGGAGATCGTAGCATTGTCAGAATGACCGGTTGCAGCGCAGTCACTTGCGGTTCAAGCACTGTCGGCGTGGTTTGGTCGAGTGTAATAGCGAGTTGGTCGGGATAGCTAAGCGACCGCAAGACACGTTCAAGATGTTCTTTGAGAATTGTTCTGTTGAATCGTTGACCATTTCTAGCTGGAACAACCGCAAACACCTGCTCCTGATAGGTAAACGAGGCATTCTGCTCTACAACGTCATACTTTGTGCTGGCGGTATCTAAAAAGGAGTCCAAGGCAGCACTGTCGTACGATACGGATGGCTCGACCTCTGAGGGTACGACGACCAGGGACACCTGCCGGAGAGCATCATTCCAGAGCGTACCGGATCGGCCGACCGCGAATGCACGGTCGATGCTCGCATCAAAATTATACGTTGCAGCAACTGTGGCGAGATTGAATTGTTCATGGCCCGTGCCAATCTGAATTGGGAGCTCTTCACGTCGAAACTGATCGATGTGTGCTGTGAGCTGCTGCTTAGCTTCTTGCTTTGTCAGCCCGCCAACCGCCAGCGCACCGATTGTTACATTCGGAAACATTCGTTCCCGATAGCCAATCGTGTAAAACGCATAGAGGCCCAGAACAAGTACTAGCACCCCTAGCACGAGACTGGCAAGCACCACAACTACCCGAGGCAACTCACGTCGGCGATGGGTGCGCGCCACCTTCTGTTCAACGTCGTCGTGCTGCTTATCGGCCATTTAAGATGTCCTCGAGCAACGCTCGGGCAACGTCTTCACGCCTCAACGTGGCTTGTGCGTCTGTCAAAAAATCAAGTACCACTACGTCCCCCTCCCGAATTCCAAGCGGCAAAAGTCGCTTCGGCAGAACCAGCTCTTGCCCTGCTAACGGACCGAGCATATCACTATCATCAAATAACAGCACGCCTTTATGGCCCTCGAAGCGATCCAAAACTGCTTTCAGTTGGGGGATCGGCTCACTCACGATCAGCTCCTATGCCTCTGGTGCTTCGATAACTTTCACCTGGGAAAGCTTGGTGCCAAGGACGAGCAGTGCAAGAATAACGATGCCAAGGACTGGCTTGACCCAGTTTGCTGGGGTTGGCTGCACAATGAGTGGAATAATCAGAATTGCGACCAAGTTCATCACCTTGATCAATGGGTTAATTGCCGGTCCAGCTGTGTCTTTATATGGATCACCAACGGTATCGCCAGTGACTGCCGCCTTATGTGCCTCAGAGCCCTTGCCGCCATGATGACCTTCTTCAATGTACTTCTTGGCGTTATCCCAAGCACCACCGCCGGCGGTCATCGAAATTGCTAGGAACAATCCGGTGACGATCGTGCCGACTAGGGCGGCGCCTAACATGACTGGTCCATTCGTTGGACCAAAGCCGACCGCGATCAAGATTGGCGTCACAATTGGTAGCAGTGCTGGCAGAATCATCTGTCGGAGGGCGCCAACGGTGACAATATCAACTGCTCGAGAATAATCCGGTTTCTCCGTCCCCTTCATGATACCCTTCATCGTCTTAAATTGGTGACGAACCTCGGCTACCACCGCACCAGCAGCTCGGCCGACTGCTTCCATGGATTGTGCTGCAAACAGGAACGGCACTAAGCCACCCAGGAAGAGGCCGACGAGCACGTACGGGTTGGACAGTTCAAATGAGTACTGGATACCAGCCTCAGACGCTTGGGCGCCCGCATTCGACAGTTCGATAACGTAACTCACGAATAAGACAAGTGATGCCAAGCCTGCCGATGCGATCGCATACCCCTTCGTAATCGCTTTCGTTGTATTACCAACGGCATCCAATGGGTCAGTTACCTCACGAACATCTTTCGACAGCCCCGCCATCTCTGCAATGCCACCGGCATTATCTGTGATTGGGCCATAGGCGTCGATTGCGACAATCAAACCAGTCATCGACAGCATGGCAAAGGCGGCAATTGAGACACCAATAATGTTGCCGAGCGTATATGCCCCAAGTAAGCCAGCGCAGATGAGTAGCACTGGCAAGGCCGTACTCTTCATGGCAACTGCCAACCCCTGAATGACATTCGTACCATGGCCAGTAGTTGAGGCTTGAGCGATCGAACGAACTGGTTGAAAATTTGTCGCTGTGTAGTACTCAGTAATCCAAACCATACCCGCCGTCACTCCCAATCCGATTAGACTTGAGTAGTAGAGGTTCATTGGCGGGATGAAGGCATCAATTGAGCCGCCACCCTGCTGGATCAGGAGCCACTGGGTAATGCCGTAAAATGCTGCTGCTGCAATCACGCCAGCAACAAACAAACCGCGATACATGGCTGCCATAATCTTTGGGTGCTTCTTGTTTGGCAAACGAACAAACCAGCTACCAATGATCGAAGCAAGCACTGCTGCTCCGCCAAGCGCCAACGGGTACAACAACAAATTCGTGGGCTGACCGAGGAATTGCTCCAAAAAGTGAGCGAGCAACATTGCAGCAATCGTGGTAACGGCATACGTCTCAAACAAGTCCGCTGCCATACCAGCGCAGTCGCCAACGTTATCGCCAACGTTATCGGCAATAACCGCTGGGTTGCGAGGATCGTCTTCAGGAATACCAGCCTCCACCTTGCCAACCAAGTCAGCACCGACGTCAGCTGCCTTTGTGAAGATACCGCCACCAAGTCGAGCAAAAATCGAAATTAATGAACCGCCGAACGCTAAGCCAATCAAGCTCGGCACATCCTTCGTCATGGCATAGAAGCCAGCCACAGCCAGCAAGCCTAAGCCAGCCACAAGCAAGCCTGTGACAGTGCCGCCCTTAAACGCGACGTCAAAGGCAGGTCGAATCCCCTGCTTTGCCGCTTCGGCAACCCGTACGTTTGCCTTCGTCGAAACCATCATACCGACGTAGCCGGCTACGGCTGACAGAACTGCACCAATCAGAAAGCCAATCGCCGTCGCCCAGCTTGAAGACACGCTCCATTTCCCGAAGAACTGTACTGCCTCCGCAGCATCTGGCAGACCGAATCCGATGACAAAAAAGAGTACTGCCGCCACAAGACTGACGGTCAGGTTTTGCCGACGTAGGTAGGCCTTGGCACCGACTTCGATCGCATCAGCGATTTCGGTCATTTTGCCAGAACCAGCCGGTTGCCTTGTGATCCAGCGGGCCAGAACCAGTCCATACAACACCGATAACAACGCGCTTCCAATTGCAAATGACAGAACCATGTTTTCAATATTCATTCGGGACTCCTACTCACTGGCTGTTTTTGGGTAGTATACGCATTGAACTCCCAGGTTATCAATGGGAGAATTCGCTTCTAAGATTTCGCGCTACTTGCGGTAAGTCCTAGTTGGCTTCGCCAAACACGGACAAGATTTCTTTCTTATCTAAAGATTTCGTGGAAGCGAAATCTGGTGACCCCAAGGGGACTCGAACCCCTGTTTTCGCCGTGAGAGGGCGATGTCCTAACCACTAGACGATGGGGCCAGAAGAATGACTTGGCCATTCTACACATAAAAACGCTCCTGGGTAAACCGGGAGCGTTTGTTCGTTCAATTATCGATGGATCACAACAGTAGTGCCAACATCTGCCCAGCTATAAACCGTAGCTGCCGCTGCCGTACTCAAGCGAACACAACCGTGCGAGACGGGAATACCAAGGTGGCTCTCACCTTCCTTGTAGCCACCTGGCCATTCTGGCAAAGCATGCAAACCGTAACTCGAACCAATGAACGGCATCCATGAGGGCAAGTAGAGACCAAAGCTAGCTGAATAGGCGCGTGGTGACTTACCACTGTTAATAGTATAAATACCAATCGGCGTCGGTGTTGATGACTTACCAGTTGAAACACGGTAGCTGGCAATGAGGTTATGCCCCTCATACTGGTAAAGCATCTGACCCGAAAGATCGACTTCGACGTACTTACCTTCGTACAAACCCGCCGTGGTGTCAGCGGCGACAACCTTCGTGATCGGCTCAATCGTCGTGACCACCGCTGGAATAACGACCGGCTTCTGGTTTAACGAAGCAAGGGCTGTTTTCACCTGAACTGCTGTTGCAGACGCATCGACGGCCTGACCAGCTCGACCCTCACTCACAACTGCACCCGATGCCAATACTTGTCGATCAACTGGCCGCTTTCCAATCGATGCTGTGGCGTCGCTGACCCAAGTACGAATCAGGGAATCATCGAGCGCTAACTCTACCTCTTTGGCATCCCGGGTTGGACGAATCCATGACAACAGATCGCTGCGGGTAGCGACCAGGTGTTTGTCGTTCACTGCCAGTTCAACCGATTGATCAATCAAGGCTGTCGCCTGAGGACGTAACGCTTCAAGGTCAGTGGTTGTAATCGCAGCAATGCTTGGCACCAATGCGACACGGAGGACCGTGGGGACACCTCGCAAATAGGTAGTTTCCATCTGATACAAAGTTGCTGGCACGTCAACGGCTGTACCAATGACGTCAGGTTGGATAGAGAGCGAATCACCCACTAATTGAAAGTGGGCGTCAGTACTAGCCTGGACATACCCTGAAAGAGCCGCTGAGAGTTCAGGCATTGTCGCGTCAGTTGCCTCAAACTGCCAAGCAACCATACGAGGCGAGGCAAGCATACTAAAACTGTCCGAAAGCTGCTGACCAACACTGCCCTCTCGACCCGCAGAAAGAACATCCTGTACGGCAGCATCGACATTCACGTGAACACCTAACTCATTTAGGGATGTTACGACAGACGAATGTTCAATAGTTAACGATGCCTGTTCGATAGCGGCTGCGCGCAAGGCAATACTATCTCGTAGCTGATCAAGCGACGTACCGCCGTACTGCGTACCACCAAGCGAGACACCATAGAGCACTTTCTCACTCATAGCACCGCGGTATCCGACAAGGGCAACGATAAAGCCAAGCATAACGCAACTGACTGCTACCGTGCTGGCAGTGAGTCGCCGGACTGCTTGGCTGTTTGCTCCCGCCTCAATCGCTGTTAGCAAGTGATCTGATCCTAGTATATTCAATTTCCCTCCGTTCGTGAATATACTATATCACACTTCGACGAAGTGGTCAATCTCGATCTCAAGACTAATCCGTAGTATACTTTCCGGGTTGGGCCCGTAGCTCAGTGGTAGAGCGATCGGCTTATATCCGATTGGTCGCAGGTTCAATCCCTGCCGGGCCCACCAGAATGAGAACCTCTTGAGCCTTAAAATAAGAGAGCATTCTTGTCGAACGGAACTGTTACGTTCGACTTACCACAAGATAAACTGTACTGAGAATAAATTATATACGTTCGTGTAATAATTGACGATAAGCCGTTTTCCTGCTATACTCTATCTACATTCTTTCGCAGTACTTGGTGGGACACGGAAGCATGGGTTCAACGGAGAACCATGTTTTCAATTCCACGACAACTCAGACTACCTTTCGTACTCAGCGTAACGGCAATGCTGATTGTTATCTGTGGCATTGCTATTACTCGCTACCGCGATCGTGCCCAAGCCGCTACCGAGCAGGCTCCTGTTGAAGCTACGCTGGTTACCCTGACGAACGATCAGCGAGTAGCGAATAATCTTGAACCCCTTGCTTGGAACGCTAACCTATACCGTGCTGCCACCCAGAAAGCAGCTGACATGTTTGAACATCAGTACTTTGATCACATCTCACCGTCAGGTATCACGCCATGGCAATTCATCCGACAGGAATACCGCTACCTCGAGGCTGGAGAAAACCTCGCCATAGACTTTCAGAATCCTGTGCGGGCAATCCCTGCTTGGATGGACAGCCCATCACACCGAGAAAACATTCTCAATAGCAACTACCAAGATATTGCCATTGTCAGTACTACTGGCACCATGAATGGCCAGCAGACAACGATCATCATTCAAATGTTTGGGCAGCCTGATTTTCTACAATAACTGATACCTGATCTAACTTTCACGGACGCAAAAAGTGTAGCCAATTTATCCACAGCTTGTGGCTTTTTCTTCTGGCCAAATCCCTCGTTTGACATATCTTTACTCATTTCGCTATCGTCAAATGAGTGTTTGCCCTTAGCCTGCCGGAGGTGGGTTAGGGACGCTGCAAAACACCTCGCACTGAATACGCCGAAACGACAACTATCAGTCTGAGCTGGAACGTTGCCACGATGTTCTGGGGGTAGCACCAAGGTACTGAGGCGAAAATACGAATACGATAGTATGAGGGATTTTTTGTGATGAACGTACCGAGGGGCTGCGACGAACCATTAGTAGTAAGCACAGAGAGGATTTCATGAAAACAACTGCAAGGGCCCGCCCCTGGAGAGCAGTGGCTGCGCAAGTCGTAATTGCAACGCTCACACTCCCTATTGGCTTGCTCGAATCTACACTGTCGGCGCCACTCGCACTGGCTGCCGACCAACAGATCAGTATCACCGAGCTTCAACCATCTGGCCGAGGCTTCATTGAGCTTATGAATGCCGGCGTCGACACTGTCGACCTGCACGGCTGGAGCCTGTGGTCTCAATCACACGGCGAAATTACCGAACTCCACGGAACCCTCGCTCCTGGAGAGATGCAACTCCTTGAAACAAACGACCTGCGAAACGCAGGCGATACCGTCTCGTTGCGCACCAGCGCTGCCACAATTGCAACCCGAGTTGAGTACGGCGATACGATGACTGCCCACGTACCAGCGCCAAGTAACGGCCAGAGCATTAGCCGCATACCCGGATCGGGCACACTCGTTGCCAACACCAGGCCAACACCAGGCGCCCTCAACCAATCCCCTGCGCTCGTCACTCCCGCTATGAACGCTACTGTTGCTGCCTCTGCGAACAACCCTACTTCCACTATTAATGCTCTGACCGA
>JBBUCD010000059.1:0-7342 GCA_038057955.1 Patescibacteria group bacterium
TTCCGCATCATTTGCAGTTACATCGATCAAGGCATCGCTATTTCCCCGTTTCCATATGAAAATACCGGACTCCTGAATGCACTTCGTCATTTAGAAGAACGTAGTTTGGTAAGTTTTTTTAAGTCGTCAAAAGCACGCGAACTACTACGCAACTCATGCACCATAACCGAGCTCTTGGAAATACTAGTGGGAAAGAATCAAGAAGCTTACTACGAACAATATGTTTACGACCAACAGTTCGGACACCAAGGTTGGTCGGGCATGGTAGCAACTCTCGAAGACAAACCTGAATCATTGCTGTATCCGAAGAACATTTCTCTAAAAGATATGATCACCCTCGAGCTACTGCTTGAGATTGATGAGCTCACAAGCCGCCTAGGAGAGGAATGGAAACCGCTGGGAAGCAGCCGCACCGAGCCTCCAATCAACATGTTCGCAGACGAACCACCAACCGAGCTACAGGAAGTTATAAAAATTTGGCAAGATGCCTTCGAGTGGAGCTATTACGACACAGTGCTTTCCGGCATAATATTGTCCGCCAGCCCGAGCACTAAGGTGACGGCCGTAAAGAGCTTCCAAACTATTTTCTGCATCGATGAGCGAGAATATTCGCTGCGGACATACGTTGAGATGTTAGACAGAAACTGCGAAACATTTGGGGCGCCTGGCTTTTTCGGGGTCGCATTCTACTTTCACCCAGCGAACGCAAAATTCTATGACAAGCTCTGCCCTGCGCCCGTGACGCCCACACACCTCATCAAGGAGATCCCGACCCATAGTCCTCATGCACACGAACAAGAGCTCATGTATATCAAGCATTCACATGAACTCGTTCGGGGTTGGTTCTTCTCGTATGTGTTAGGGATTCCAGCACTAGGCAAGCTTGTCGCCAACCTTATAAATCCCACCATGAGTCCGGCAATTGCCGACTCATTTTCCCACATGGATCCATCCGCAGAATTATCGATCGTGTACACCGGAGGCCGAGACAACGTCAAAGGCCTACAGATAGGGTTTACAGCTAAAGAAATGGCCGATCGCGTCGAGAAAATGCTCCAGTGTATTGGTCTTACAAAAAATTTCTCTCCCCTTGTGTATGTTATTGGCCACGGATCGAGTAGTGCCAACAACCCTCACCACGGCGCACACGATTGCGGCGCCTGTAGTGGCAGGCCGGGTCTGGTCAATGCTCGAGTATTTGCCTTCATGGCAAACTATCAACCCGTTCGAGAGCTACTCAAGCAACGCGGCTTGTCTATACCTGACAGCACCCAGTTCATCGGCAGTATGCATGACACCGCGTCTGATGAAATCAGATTTTATGACGAAGGAGCTCTGACAGAGAAAAACAGTCAGCTCCATAGCAAGAATAAGCAGTTATTTGAACACGCACTCGACCTGGATGCCAAAGAGCGGTCACGAAGATTTATGTCTATCAACACAAAGCAACGCATCAAAAAAATTCGGAGCGAGATAAAGAAGCGATCGGTTTCATACTACGAACCGCGACCCGAGCTGGGCCATGGCACGAATGCGCTGTGCGTCGTAGGAAGAAGAAACCTAACAAAGCATCTGTTTCTTGATCGGAGAGCGTTCTTGAACTCCTATGATTACACCACCGATCTAGAGGGCACGTTACTGCTTGACGTTCTTCGGCCTCTCGGAATCGTTTGTGGCGGTATCAATCTGGAATACTTTTTCTCACGGATGGACAATTACAAGCTGGGCGCGGGCACAAAACTGCCCCACAATGTGATGGGGCTTGTCGGAGTTGCAAACAGCAGTGACGGCGACCTTCGTTCCGGACTGCCACTACAAATGATCGAGGTCCATGATCCCGTGAGGCTCCTGATGATCGTCGAGCACTATCCCGAGGTAGTGAAGAAGGTCGTTCAATCCGATCCAGCACTATATGAATGGTTTGCGAACGAGTGGATTCACTTGGTCGTTCTTGATCCCACAAAGAATACATCGTACGTCTTCAAGGATGGGGAGTTTACCTTGTACAATCCGCTCACCAAAAAAATACCGACCGTACATGACCTGCCGAGCCTATTTGAAACATCCCCTAAGATGAAAACAAACGACATTCTCGACGCCACGCAGGAGAACCTGCCCGTACACATCATTACGAAGCGGTAACCGTATGCTACTAACACAACTTCTTATCGCAGTAGTACTCGTGCCACTTGTAGGGTTTCTCGGCGTTCTCCTCTCGCCGAAGCAATGGGAGCGTCTGATCTATGCTGTCGTCGCTACCACAATGCTCGTAGAATGTGTGCTACTGTTTGTGTTGAGCTACCAGTGGCTTAGCACCGGCACTACTCCAGTATCCGCAAGCGTTGGGACGTTGTATGCCAACCACCACTTTACGTTCTCGCTCGATTTCTTTTTTGACAAGCTATCGGCGGTATTTTTGGGAATGGCCACGATCACAACAAGCCTCGTCTGCATCTTCAGCAGGCCGTATATGCACCGCGAGAAGGGCTTCCAAAGGTTTTACTATACGATCCTGCTATTCTTTCTTGGATTATCGCTCATAACCCTCGCCGGCAATTTTGAGGTGCTATTACTCGGCTGGGAATTCATCGGCATAAGCTCCGTGCTGCTCATTGCTTTTTATCGAGACCGCTATCTCCCAGCAAGAAACGCTCTGAAAGTTTTTTCGGTGTATCGTATTGCCGATGCGTTTTTGATTTTTGCCATTTGGTATGCGCATCACATATTTGAGCAAGGTGTGCACTTTGCTCAATTCCCGGAAATTGTCGCGACTCACCCAAACCAACTTGCTCTTCTCGGACTCCTCCTATTCATAGTCGCCCTGATTAAGTCTGCCCAGTTCCCTTTCTCGTACTGGCTACCACGCGCAATGGAGGGACCTACTACGTCCAGCGCGATCTTCTACGGCGCGCTTTCCGTTCATGTTGGAATATTCCTATTGCTTAGAACATATCCGCTCTGGGAAGATAGTCTTTGGCTCCGAAGCACCATTGCAGTTTCGGGCCTAATCACCGCCTTGGTCGCTTCGTCTATCGCCAGGGTTCAATCTTCAATAAAGACGCAAATTGCGTACGCGTCTATCACCCAAATTGGCATCATGTTCATCGAGATCGCCGCCGGACTTCCATGGTTAGCACTCCTACACTTTGTAAGCAACGCTTCGTTGCGAACGTATCAGCTGCTCATCTCACCATCGATTGTAGGCTACCTGGTCCATGACCAATTCTTCAATTATGCGCCTCCTGTCCAAGCCATCAACAACACCCTCCTGGGAAAGATACGTGCAACAGCCTATGTCCTGGGTATCAAGGAGTGGAATATGAATTCGGCGGTCACTCAGTACGTCTGGATGCCGCTCAAATTCATTGGACGAACAGTTGCCTTCCTCGATCGGCTCCCCCTCCAGGCAGTTTCCCTGGCGCTCTTCTTGGGTATTGCGGTGATTGTCGGGTCTGTACCACTTTCTTCCAACGCAGCGCTGGCGCTTTCCACGACTGCAGCCGTCATAAGCTCCATCTTCTACATTCGGGCGCATGCAACGAAAAATGCTGCAACGACGTGCTGGAACCTTATCATGCTGGGGAATCTTTTCGGGATACTCTTCCTAGTCCTGGCTTCCTCTGGGAGTTGGAACCACCTATACATGTATAGCGTGGGAGTGGTTGTGGCATTCATCGTGGGCCATGGGTGCATTTGGTACCTAGAGGCAAAGGGTGGGTCGATTGCATTACGGAAGTATCATGGCCACATATATGCATTCGAGAAGTTGGGCCAGGTGTTCTTCATCGCATCCCTCTTATTCATGGCATTCCCTATTAGCCCTTCCTTTTTGGCCCAAGACGTTCTGTTGAGCCTCATCCCGGAAAGTCAGGTTGTTCACGTACTGCTCTTTTGCCTCTCCTACGTACTCGTGGGGGTCGGCATCATGCGCTTGTATACGAAACTCTTCTTTGGCCCGTACAAAAAGAGCTACCATGAAATTGCGTATCGATCTTCTTAGGCAATAGTTCTAGCTTTCTTTTTGACACAAAAAAGAGCATCCGAAGATGCTCCATAAAAGATGTTAGTAGTATTCATAAACCATCACGGATCGATACATCAATCCGGCCTGTACTTGCAATGTAAACATGAAAAATCGGCTTTCCGGGAGCCAGTTTTTGGTAGGTAATTTCCATGTGTTTTTTCGTGATGCATCTCAAATGCGCACGAAACACCTTGAAATTGGTATCGAAGCAGCTCGACAAATCCTGAAGAACATCGAACATCCGCTCGGCAACAAAATCGATTAATCTCGATGCTATCTGGGGATGCCAAACAAAGTATGCCCCCTGCAGCTGCGTTGGGGTAATCTTTGGCAGTGGGCACAATAATCGCCCAGCTGCATCTTCTTCGCATCTAATGATAAGTGCGCCAAGTGCCGCCTGCCGATCACCTGCCAATACCTCGTATTCATCATCTTCTTTCCTCGACTTGAGCAACCTCGTAACAAGTGAACCGTCAGCAAAATCGTAGTCGCCTGCGTCTTTCCGTAGATAATTAAGATACCCACATCCGCAGTCATTTCCAGATAAAATCGCCTCCTTGTCAGTATGAGTGCAAGGCAACACGATTCCACGAAATTCGTCGTAAAAATCCGTAAATCGCGACGCTAAAATCCGAACCACTTCATCCACTCGTTGGCGAGGAATAGTTCGAAGAAATGCGTCAATCAATCGAAGTGGCACAGCACCCGAACCACCAAGGTTGCAATACCTTGGTGTTCTTCCCCTTGGGTCAGGACACCAGATTCTCAAGGACCGATTCTGCAGACTGTGCAAAATTTCGGCGTCGGTTTTACAGCACTGCTTATTTTTCATATCCAAGACAACATGCTCCATAGCCACAGCAATCGTCTCTTCTTCTGATTCTTTTGTTGTGAATGAACTCCCCCCACGCGTAACAGGGATCAATGTCGGACGCCTCCTACGAAAAAATCAATCTCCATCGCGCAAACGCTTGATGAAGATTGTTGGGTTATACCACTACCGACTTACGACCGCAACAAGCGGATAAAAACGTCTGAAGGAATATCCACCCTGCCAAGCTTCTTGAGTCGTTTCTTGCCCGCTGCTTGTTTCTTCAAAAGCTTGTCTTTGCGAGTCCGGTCGCCGCCGTAGAGCTTCGCCGTCACGTCCTTACGCAAAGCCGAAATGCTTTCACTGGCAAGAACCTTACCGCCAATCGCTGCCTGCAACTTCACCTCAAAGTTCTGTTTCGGGATCAACTCTTTCAGCTTTTCAACTAGTGCACGGCCCCGAATCTGCGCGTCATTACGATGGATAACCTGCGCCAACTCATCAACCCGCTCTTCGGCTACCAAGATATCGAGCTTGACCAAGGCAGGATCTTCCCGATACCCAATCAATTCGTAGTTCATAGAGGCATAACCAGACGAGACACTCTTCAAGCCATCGTAAAAGTTCACAATCACTTGAGCCAAGGGTAGTTCGTAGTGGAGGATAACCCGTTGACCTTCGGTGTCACGATCGATGTAGTCAGTTGAGAGGTAGATACCCCGTCGCGATTGAGCAAGCTCCATAATTGGCCCAATGAACTGCTGTGGGACCACAATTTCAACCTTCACCCATGGCTCGCTGTAGACGATGCTGCCGTGGTCACCGCGCTCCATATACGACACCGATGGCGTCGTAACAATCAACTCAAGACCGTACTCTCGTTGTAACCGCTCTGTCACGATTTCCATATGCAAGAGACCAAGGAAGCCGCAGCGGAAACCTAGCCCAAACGCCTTCGACGAGTCCGGTTCGAATCGCAGCGATGCATCATTGAGCTGCAACTTCTCCAAGCCATCACGTACGGTGGCGACCTCACCATCAACGGCATACAGCCCGGCATAGACCATTGGCACAGCTTCTTTGTAGCCAGCTAGTGCTTCGGTCGCTCCTCCGTGTGTCAATGTGACCGTATCACCAACCCGTGCTTGCGATACATTCTTCACGCCCGACACAATATAGCCGATTGATCCTGGGCCTAAAATCTCGCTCTTTGTCATTTTTGGCTGAAAAGTACCAATCTCCAGCGCCTGGTCGGCAATGCCAGAGATCATAAAGCTAATCGGTACCCGAGCAGGCAACGATCCATCAACCACACGAACATAGCTAATTACACCTCGGTAGGAGTCGTAGACCGAATCAAAAATCAACGCCCTCAGTGGCTTTTCACCATCACCCTTAGGGCTGGCTACATTTTTCACGACCGTATTCAAAATTTCATCGACGCCGTCACCGGTTTTTCCTGAAGCGAAAATGATTTGATCATCCGACACACCTAGTAGCTGCATGAGCTCCTGTGCAACTCGCTCCGGCTCAGCATTTGGCAAATCTATTTTATTCACGACTGGCACAATACTCAAACCCTGTGCTTGTGCTTGATGCAGGGTTGTCAATGTTTGCGCTTGAATTCCCTGCGCGGCATCAACCAGCAATACCACACCCTCAACAGCAGCGAGTGATCGAGATACCTCGTAACCAAAATCGACGTGCCCAGGCGTATCAATCAAATTAAGTTGGTACTGTTCACCGTCAACTATCCACGCCATCGTCACAGGCTGCAACTTGATGGTAATACCACGCTCCCGCTCCAAATCCATTGAATCAAGCAGCTGATCTTTCATCAGCCGCTTTTCGATCGTGTTGGTCAATTCAATCATACGGTCAGCCAAAGTAGACTTGCCGTGATCAATATGGGCAATGATACAAAAGTTACGTATTTCTGACTGTCTCATAGAGCATAACCATACCGTCTAAGGCAGTCATCGTACCCTGAATTGCTCAAAATTTCTAGGTTCTCCACAGAAGAAACGCCTCGCATAACGGTATACTTACTGTTACGTACGTCTATTTTGTGTTCAACAGGAGGGGTAATGGCTCAGCAATCGGCTCGTTCTCAAACTACTGGGGCACTCTTTTTCATCGTCACGATGATCATCGTTATTGGTGTTGCCTTACTCTTCTTAGTACCAGGGAGCCCTTTCAGGCCAGAGGCGTCTGAGCCTGGTGGTGCAACCACAACGTTTAATGCACCCCAGCAAGCTGAATTTCGTGATGGGCAGGTTGGGAACATAAGTGGGAACAAGGTAACAGTCGATGAACCAAATGGTGGTTCGTTCACCTTTGTACTGACAGATGAGGTGATTATCCGTGGTCTCAATGACAATACCTTTGAGATTGTGAGTCGTGACCGACTCGACAAAGGAGACTTCGTCTCTGTCTTTTACCAGAATACTGAATCTGCCCAACGTGTGAGCAGGGTAGATATTGTTCGGGAACAGTAGGGGTATGAA